>NZ_JABEPH010000557.1:0-2570 GCF_013004495.1 Rhizobium sp. SEMIA 4085 | reverse complement strand
GCCTGGAAGGCCGGATCCTTGGAGTCCCTGGCTACTTCCACCTGGTCGAGGAACTGCATCATCGCTTCGAGAGAGACCTCATAGCCCTGCATCATGTGAAGCGGATATTGGGTAAGTTCCATGTGCAGCTTGGCGATGTTACGCCAGGTGCCACCAACCGCGTAGAAGGTTCGCCCGGCCCCCTTTTCCAGGATTTTCGTGGCGCTTCGAACATGCTTGCGAGCGAAAGTGCGGGCTTTTGGGAGGGAGCCGCCGGCATATTCCGAAAGGCGAAGCCCTCCAAGCGGCAGGGTGATCCCCCTGCCGATCTCGCGCTCCTTGATGTCGATGAGTTCCAGCGAGCCGCCGCCGAGGTCGCCCGCGATGCCGTCCGGATGGAAGAAGCCGCTGATGACGCCGAGCGCGGAAAACTTCGCCTCCTCCTCGCCGGAAAGCACGCGAACCTTGCGCTGGAGGATCGTCTCGGCTTGGTGGATGAAATCGGGCCCGTTGGAGGCTTCGCGCGCGGCAGCCGTCGCCAGCACATACATGGTCGCCGCGCGGGCCTGGTCGGAAAGGGCCTTGAAACGATGCAGGGCGGCCAGCGCGCGGGCGACGCTTTCCTCATCCATCCTGCCGTTCAGCGCGATGCCCTTACCGAGGCCGCAAAGCACCTTTTCGTTGAAAAGGATCGCCGGCGACCGGGACATGCCTTCGTAGATCACCACGCGGATCGAATTCGACCCGATATCGACGACGGAGACCGGAGCAATCCCTGGAAGGCGCCCCTGGGCTTCTGATTCAACCATGCAGGTCCAGTTTTATCTCTTGGTCCAGCCGGAAAGCAGGCCGGCGATCAGCTTGGGCGCACTGGATTTCAGGGCTTCACCACGGCCGGAAAGGCTGGGATTGGTCATGAAATACTGCTGCGCATTGAACGGCTCTTCGCCTTTGCGCACTTCCATGCGCCGAGACGTGCCGTCGGGCAATATCTCGTAGCTCTGCTGATTGTCAATGATATTGCCTAGCATGATCTGGGACAAAACCTGCTCGTGCACAGTCGGATTGATGAGCGGGACGAGCGTCTCGACGCGGCGGTCGAGGTTTCTTGGCATCATGTCGGCGGAGCCGATATAGACGAGCGCCTTGTCGGAGGGCAGGCCATGTCCATTCCCGAAGCAGAAGATGCGGCTGTGCTCCAGGAAACGGCCGACGATCGACTTGACGCGAATATTGTCGGAGAGGCCCGGCACCTGCGGGCGTAGGCAGCAGATACCGCGAATGACCAGATCGATCTCAACGCCTGCCCGGCTTGCCGTATAGAGGGCGTCGATAATCTCCGGATCGACGAGCGAGTTCATCTTCATCCAGATCGCTGCTGGCGCACCGTTCTTGGCATGTTTGATCTCCTCGTCGATGTGACGGAGGATGCGCGAGCGCAGCGTATAAGGCGAAACGGCGAGCTTCATGCTCTCCTCCGGTTCGCCGTAGCCGGTGATGAAGTTGAAGATGTTCGCCATATCGTGGGCGATCACCTGATTGCAGGTGAAGAACGAGAGGTCGGTATAGATCTTCGCGGTGACCGGATGGTAGTTGCCGGTGCCAAGGTGGCAGTAGCTGCGGAGTCTGCCCTCCTCGCGGCGAACGACCAACGACATCTTTGCGTGTGTCTTGAGCTCGATGAAGCCGAAGACGACCTGCACGCCGGCGCGTTCGAGGTCGCGTGCCCAACGGATGTTGGCCTCTTCGTCGAAACGGGCCTTGAGCTCGACGAGGGCCGTCACCGACTTGCCGGCTTCGGCAGCATCGATGAGAGCCCGGACGATCGGGCTGTCGTTCGAAGTGCGGTAAAGGGTCTGCTTTATCGCCAGAACATCAGGATCGCGCGCAGCCTGGAGAAGAAACTGGACCACCACGTCGAAAGACTCGTAGGGGTGATGAACCACCATGTCCTTTTCGCGAATGGCCGCGAAGCAGTCTCCGGCATGCTCGCGAACGCGTTCGGGAAATCGCGCATTGTAGGGCGGAAACCGAAGGTCGTCGCGCGGCGCCTTGGTGATCTCGGAGACCGTATTGAGCGCGAGCAGGCCCGGCAAAACGGCGACGCGATTGTCTGGAACGTTCAACGCCTGCACTACGAACTGGCGCAGCGATGCCGGCATCTCGGAATCCGTCTCGATGCGGATCACCTTGCCGCGGCGGCGGCGCTTCAACGCGGTTTCAAAGAAGCGCACGAGGTCTTCGGCTTCTTCCTCTACTTCGATATCGCTGTCGCGGATGAGGCGAAATGTACCGGAGCCCTGCACCTCGTAACCGGGATAGAGCCGGTGAATGAAGATGTTCGCGACATCCTCCAGCGTGATATAGCGGAGCGTGCCGGCGTCATCCGGCAAGCGCACGAAGCGATCGAGCGCAGGCGGCAGGCGAAGCAGCGCCGTCATCGGCTCGCGCCCGTGCTTGCTGGTAAGCTGCAGGCCGATCGAGAAACCGAGGTTCGGGATGAACGGGAACGGGTGAGGCGGGTCGATCGACAGTGGCGTCAAAACCGGAAAGATCGCCTGCTCGAACTCTGCGGCCAGCCACTGCCGGTC
>NZ_JABEPH010000556.1:0-2571 GCF_013004495.1 Rhizobium sp. SEMIA 4085 | reverse complement strand
ACGCTGAAGAGCGGCAAGCATACCGGCGAGAAGATCGGCGCGTTCGAAGGCAACGGCGGCAGCTATTCTGGCAAGATCACCGATCCCGACGCGAAGAAGACCTACAACGGCACCATCAGCGTCTCCGGCGACACGGTCACCCTCAAGGGCTGTGTGATGAAGGTCGTCTGCGAGTCGCAGAAATGGTCACGCCAATAGTCCGCGGGAACAAACGGATCCGGTAACATACGGGGTTTTTCCAGCGTGATTGGCCAGCCTTGCGCCGGGAATCAGTTCCGGCAATCGCCGGAGCCATGGGAAATCGGGGACTGCTGCATGATTGAAATGAAAAGCATCTATTGCGGGATGGCTCTGGCCCTGGCGGCGACACCTGCGGCCGCCGCAGACACGTCGGAACCTCGACCGGTCGTCGTCGACAGCGGATGGAAATTCCAGGTCACGTTCGACGGCTGGCTGGCAGGCTTGAATGGCGACATCGGCGTGCGCGGCCTCCCGGCGGCGGCGGTCGACGTCTCGCCTCTGGACGTGCTCGAGGATTTGGACGGCGTTTTCGCGGGATCCTTTCAAGCAGCAGGCGATAGCTGGCTTCTTTATACGGATGTCATGTGGGCCAAGATTTCGACCGACGCCGACGTCGGCCCCTTCGGCGGAACCGCCGACTTCGAGCAGACGCAGATCGTGGCGACGGCGCTTGTCGGCTACGAGCTGCCGGTCAACGTGGCGAACATGCAGCTCTACGCGACGGGTGGACTTCGCTACCAGCACAACAAGGTGGAACTCGGGATCGATCCCGTGTTCTTCCCGGCGATCGACCGCAGCGGTTCGCAAAGCTGGACCGATCCGATGGTCGGGCTCACCATGCATTATGACGTCAATAACAAATGGTTCGTGGACGTCATGGCCGACGTCGGCGCCTTCGGCGTCGCACCCGACATCACTCTGCAGGGAACGGCAACTGTCGGCGCTACAACTGGACGGACACGCTCGCTTCGTCTTTCGGCTACAAGGCCTTCTACACCGACTATGAGGAAGGTGGCTTCCGCTATGACGCCACCCAGCACGGCATCTTCACGCGACTGGCGGTGAAATTCTAGCCGGCGTCCGGCCACCGCTCGTTGTCTCCCATAAATTGACTTAGTGGAGGGACCACATGACGATTTCATCGATGAAAAACCTCTTTGGAGCGGCTTCGGCGCTGGTCCTTCTTGCCGGGGTCGCGCACGGGCAGACAGCACCGAAGATGGAGATGGCGACGCCGATACCGAGTTCGATCGTCACGCCGGAGAGCGTCGACACCAGGATTGGCAAGCTGAATTTCTTCGACGGCTTTCCGGACGACGCCACTTCGGAGAAGATCTACGACAATCTCGATTTCATGCGTGGTGTCGACGCCTTTCTCAACGCCATGCCCGGCGCATCCGTCGAAGCTATGCGGGTTGGACTGGCCAGCCAGGGCGCGGACAACAACCAGACCATCCTGATCTTCGAGAATCTCATGGATTCGCATTCGCTGTTCCTGACCGGCAACACCGAAAGCATCTACAATCTCATGTGGCTCGACACCAAGGCGGGTCCGCTGGTCATCGAGACGCCGCCCAATATCCTGGGAATGATCGACAACCACTGGTTCGAATATGTCGGCGACGTCGGCAATGCCGGTCCGGACAAGGGCAAGGGTGGAAAATACCTGCTCTTGCCGCCGGGCCACGAGGGCGAGATCCCCGAAGGTTATCACGTGTTGCGGACGTCGACCTATGGAAACCTGTTCTTCTGGCGCGGCTTCCTCGAGAACGGCAGCACGACGACCGCCGTCGAAAACACCAGGAAATTCGCCAAGGTCTATCCGCTTTCGGAAGCCGACAATCCGCCGCCGATGAAGCTAATCAACGTCTCAGGCAGGGAGTTCAACACCATCCATGCCAACAATTTCCATTTCTACGAGGAAGTGAACGACATCGTCCAGTACGAGCCGAACGACGCCTATCACCCTGAAGTGCTGGGACAGCTCGCAGCCATCGGAATCGTCAAGGGCAAAGCCTTCGCGCCCGACGAGCGGATGAAGAAGATCCTTACCGAAGCCGTGGCCGTCGGCAATGCGACGGCGCGCACCATCACCTTCAAGACCCGCATGAAGGACGCCTATTATTACCCGAACAGCGCCTGGTTCACCGGCTTTGTCGGCGGGAGCTACGAGTTTCTGCTGCAGCCCGGCGTTCGCTATCTGGAGGCCCGTGTCCTGTTTCATTACTACGCAACGGGCATCACGCCGGCCATGGCGATAAAGCGCGTCGGCATCGGCTCGCAATATGCCGGCGCAACGACCGACAAGGACGGCAAGCCGTTCGACGGCGGCAAGACCTATAAGATTCACCTGCCGCCAAACATTCCTGCAAAGGAATTCTGGTCGTTCGTGGCGTATGACAACCAGACGCGTTCGATGCTGCAGACGGACCGGCAATTCCCCAGCATCGGAAGCGACAAGAAGGACATCGTGATCAACGCGGACTCGTCGGTCGACGTCTGGTTCGGTCCGACGGCGCCGAAAGGCCATGAGGCCAACTGGGTCCAGAC
>NZ_JABEPH010000555.1:0-2578 GCF_013004495.1 Rhizobium sp. SEMIA 4085 | reverse complement strand
TCTGCAAATTCTCGGAGAGAGGCGGTCAGGGCGGTCTGGTGATGTTCAACGTCACCTGATTCCCTGGAAGGAACGCCACCATGACCAAGACTGAAGGTAAGACAGCCAGCGCCGCCGTCAAAGACATTTTGCCAATCGGCACCCAAAATTGGCTCTGACTCACTTTTGATGAAATCAAGTGCTGGCTGATGTTGGTTTCACACAAGTAATCAACATTATGAGCCATTCGCTCCGACCTTCGACGCTCGTCCCTCGCGGCTTTATAGTCGACAATACAGCCATTGATGACAAGGTAATGTTGATCGCAGTCCGGTCGGCGAGCAAAGCGAGCCTTTGCCCGATCTGTGGAACAAGGTCGGAACGAATTCACAGTCGATATCAACGACGCCTGGCTGACCTGCCCCTGGTGGGAAAGCCCGTTCGGCTTGTCATTGAAGCGACAGTTCCACTGCGACGCAGTGTTGTTCGGCCGGCGAATCTTCGCCGAGCGCTTCGACGGGGACGTTCTCGCGCCTTCGGCGCGGCGAACTGCCAGGCTCGACCACATCGTCCATCATCTCGGGCTTGCATTGGGCGGCAGGCCAGCGGCCACCTTTGCCAAGAGGCTGATATTGCCGGTAAGCAACGATACGCTGCTGCGCGTCGTGCGGCGGCGCGGCAGTCCGCGCTTTGTCCCGCCGACCGTGATCGGGATCGACGACTGTGCGTGGCGACGTAACCAACGCTATTGCTAAAGAAGGGCCGGCTGCAAGGAAACATCTCAAATTGCGTTAACGACCAACCCGCGCATATAAGCGCAACAATTATTGCGTATAGGCTTGATCATTGCGCGTACGGTTGGCATTCTTGCGTATCCGTTAGGCGCAGGGCAAACGACGAATCGTGGCAAACCAAATTCCAGACGACGCCTTGGCCGCGATCGAAGAGATCGTCAGCCAACATACAGGCGCCATCCCAGCATCAGAGATTCTTCGCGCGCTACCAGCGCCTATCCCTCAACGCACCCTGCAATATCGCCTGAAGCGACTGGTATCGGACGATCGCCTCATTATGGAGGGCGAAGGCCGGTGGGCAAAATACCGACTGCCTGAGGCTACTTCGACAACGGCACCATCTGGCGAAGATCGGGTCTTCACTATCGCGTTGTCTGATGCAGCCAAATCAGTGCGCGACTACGTCCGACATGCGCCCGAAGCTCGCAGGCCAGTCGGTTATAATCGTGACTTCCTTGACCGTTACCGCCCGAACGCCACCTTCTATCTGACCGAGGCCGAACGCGCCCATCTGGCCTCAGTCGGGCGACCACAGATCGCCGAGCAGCCGGCAGGAACCTACGCCAAGCACATCCTGAACAGACTTCTCATTGATCTGGCCTGGAACTCCAGCCGGCTCGAGGGCAACACCTATTCGCTCCTCGACACCAAGCGCCTCATCCAATTCGGCGAAGAGGCTAAGGGCCGGGCGCATCTCGAAGCGCAAATGATCCTCAACCACAAGGACGCAATTGAATTCCTGGTCAGCGCGGCCGACGACATCGGCTTCAACCGCTATACGATACTTAATCTACACGGGCTACTGGCAAACAACCTCCTTCCCGATCCATCAGCCGCTGGTAGGTTGCGCTACATCGCGGTGGGAATAGACCGGTCCGCCTTCCATCCCCTGGAGGTGCCACAGCTCATCGAGGAAGCCTTCGATGAGATATTGGCAACTGCCGATGCCATCGTAGACCCGTTCGAGCAGGCATTCTTCGTCATGGTGCAACTGCCATATCTCCAGCCCTTCGACGACGTGAACAAGCGCGTATCCCGCCTTGCCGCGAACATCCCGTTCGTCAAGAACAACCTTTCACCGCTTTCCTTCGCCGATGTGCCGCGGCAAGCATATACTGAAGCAGTGCTCGGGGTTTACGAGCTGAACCAGGTTGATCTCCTCAAAGACCTCTTTCTATGGGCCTATGAACGCTCAGCAGCGCACTACGCTGCTGTGCGCCAGTCACTGGGCGAGCCTGATCCGTTCCGGCTTCGCTATCGAGCTGAACTGCGTGAACTTGTGGCTGAACTCATTCGTGGGCGTACTGGACGCAAGGAGGCCGCCGGGCGCATCACCGCTTGGGCAGTCGACAGGATCAATCCCGCAGATCGTGGGCGCTTCGTTGAGATTACCGAAACCGAGTTAACAGCACTGCATGAAGGTAATTTCGCGCGCTATCAGCTCCGACCTTCGGAGTTCGCTGCCTGGCGCGAAGTCTGGGAGGCGCAATGACTGACGGTCCCTACCCCATTGTCACCGCTGACGATTTCGCACGCCGATTATCAATGCGTCCAGGTGGATTGATGTGGCTGCTCGGGGCTGGAGCTTCTGCCGCAGCTGGCATTCCCACAGGTAGCGTCCTGATCACGCAAAAACAAAACCCGCCGAAAATATCGACGGGTTTGTCAGCGGTCTGACGGCTCCGAGTTTCCTCGGAGCCCATTGAGTTTGTTATAATCGTTGGTTGCGGGGGCAGGATTTGAACCTGCGGCCTTCAGGTTATGAGCCTGACGAGCTACCGGGCTGCTCCACCCCGCGTTATTTT
>NZ_JABEPH010000554.1:0-2651 GCF_013004495.1 Rhizobium sp. SEMIA 4085 | reverse complement strand
GCTGATGATGTAGCGAGCGCCTTCGAGTGCCTTGCGGCGGTCGGTCGTCGCCGTGACCCTGGTCGGCAGCTTGTTCGATTGAACGATCTTGTCGAGGATCGCCTTGATCATCTGAAGGTTATGTTCACTGAGATCCGTCAGCGCGAATTCGACATCCTTGAACTCGGGAACGCACAAGATGTCCGTAAACAGCTTCTTGGTGAAGCCGACGCTGCCTGCTCCGATGATAGCGATTTTGAAACTCATAATCTTCACCTCAACCTGATCAGATGCTAGGTAAAGGACGGGCAGGAGAGGAAAGACCACATGCCGGCGCATGCAGTCCGAAAAAGCATAAATAACGCCTATATTTCCTCCCGGCCGTTCTCTCGACCGCAATCTCTTCCTCTTATGAAGGGGGATTATGCGGATATTCGCGGAGGTGGCCAGAGAAGGATTATGCTTTCGAGGGTAATTTTGTGCTGCGGGATTTGATCGCCAACGGCCAGTCCATGAGGACAATCTCCCTGCCGCGTGGGCGCCAGCGCCTGCACGCCATGCCGACGAGTGCTGGCTATGAGGTGCGGGAAAACGAAGTCTACGACTGGGACGGCAGGCGGCGCGGCCAGACCCCTTTTACGGTGCTGCAGCACACGATCAGCGGCACGGGCCGCCTGCGCTACCAGAACCGCAATTACAGGCTCCAAAGCGGCGATACGCTTTTGGTTCTCGTGCCGCACAATCACCGCTACTGGCTCGAAAAGGGCGACCGTTGGGAATATTTCTGGATATCGATGCACGGCGAGGAGACGCTGAGAATCCACAAGATGGTACTTGGGCTGGCCGGTCCGGTTCTAAGGCTCAAGTCATCGACCATTGATCATCTCGCCGACTGCAGCCTGCGCCTTGTCAAGGGTGCTTCAACGCCCGGAGCAGCGTCGGCGATCGCCTCTGAGGCGGCCATGGCGCTTTATGACGACGTCTTCGGTTCTCCGGCTTTTGCGGCAGACCTCAGCGCCGTGCAGCCGGTGATCGATCATATCCACGCCAATCTCGACCAGCCATTGCCGGTGAGCGAACTTGCGGGCATCGTCGGTCTCAGCCGCGCGCATTTTTCCCGCAGCTTCGCGGAAAGCGAAGGCATGCCGCCTGCCGAATACGTGCTGCAGCAACGGCTGCAGCGTGCGGCAAAACTATTGACGAAGGCCGATTTCCTGCCGGTCAAGGAGGTCTCGATCATGTGTGGCTTTGAAGATTCCAACTATTTTTCCAAGGTCTTCCGCCGCGTCTACGGCATCACGCCCACAGAGTTTCGAACCACGGGCATGTATGCAAGCATCGGCAACGCCAGACATCGATCGACATGATCAGGTCCCGGCTGAAGTCTCAGCGCGTCGCCGCCGGAAATCACACAGGGAAATTTCCCTAATTGCCTGCTTGCTCGCAAAGACACTGGAGCCAGAGCCTTTTTTCGGTCCGGGGAAGCCGGCAGACGCGAGTTTTTTGATCAATATTTCCAGTCCAGTCGAACCTTGACACCAAATGAATGTGACTTAATCTATTCTCGGATCAGAGCGTTGTTGGAGGCAACGGCTCAAATCGGATCCTGACCCGGGAGGAGATACTCGTGAGGAATACAGCACTCATTCTTGCACTGGCGGCGACCACTTTCTTAGCCGCGCCGCATGACAGCCCGGCACAAGAGGCGATCACGGGCGACATCGTCGGCAAGTCCGACGCACCCAACAAGCTGGTTTTCCGGATGACCACGGATGGCCCACGCAACAACGAGCCGGCTTACGCCCAAGGCTACAGCAAGCTGTTCAACGACTTCATCGGCAAGCATTCCGACTGGCAGATCGAGTTGCAGATGATGTCAGGGGATATCGGGCAGGAACAAGCGCGCATGCTCGAGCAAGCCAAATCGGGATCGGCCCCCGATTGTGCAGCCGTCGATTCTTTCGTGTTGCCGCTCTTCAAGAAAGCCGGCGTCTTGCAGTCCTTCTCACCTTACTTCACCAAAGAGGAAATCGACCAGCTCTTCCCCTTTATCCGTGAAGGCATAACCGGCTCTAACGGCAACATCTACGCATGGTGGTGGTCGACGGACCTTCGTGTCCTTTACCGCAACAAGGAAATTGTTCCTGATGCGCCACAGACCTGGGACGACCTGAAGAAGGCGGCCCTTTCCTCGGTCGAGCAGGGAATGGAAGGCGTTCTGTTCAACGGCGGCCGCTATGAAGGAACAACATTCGACTGGCTCGCCAATTTCTGGGCCCAAGGCGGCAAATTGGTGGATGACGATGGCAAGCCGATCTTTGGCGAGGGTGAAAATCGCGACAAGTTCATCAAAGCCGTCAACTATTACCGCGATCTCGTTGAGTCCGGAGCCGCTCCGAAACGCGTGGCGACAATCGGCAACTATGACGATTTCAATGCAGCGGCTGCAGCCGGCACGACCGCACTATTCGTCGGTGGCAACTGGCAATACGCGCAGCTCAAAACAGCGCTTGATGCCGATGAATTCGCCAAATGGGCTTTTTCACCGCTTCCTGGCCCGGCAGCGGACCAGCGCTCAACGGGCACCGGCGGCTGGACGGTGGCGGCTTTCAGCAAGGACAATGAAAAGGTGAAGCTCTGCGCAGAGCTTGCCCGCGATATCTATATGGGAC
>NZ_JABEPH010000553.1:0-2653 GCF_013004495.1 Rhizobium sp. SEMIA 4085 | reverse complement strand
GGTGCTGGAAGTCCGGGGTCGAGCGCTAGCGCTCGCCTGGGCTGGTCGTAGGCCGTTTTTCGCGGGGGCGCGCTCGGTAGAACGTCGTCGTAGGCGCTCCGCCAGACATAGGGGGTAGCGTGCGCGTCCGCCGCGAAGGCCGCCGCAAAACCGGGGTCGAGGGCCTGCGCCTTGTCGAAGAGCGCCAGCGCCTCGAGCAGCCGGGAACGGCGGCCGGTCCGCGTCGCCTGCTCGGCCCGCAGGTAGTAGTCGTATGCCTCGAGATTTGCTGTCGGCGGCCGGGCAATCCGCTCGGCCTCGGACGGAGTGAGTTTCAGGCCGAGCGCTTCGGCGATCTGCCGGCTCATCTCGTCCTGCACGGCAAACCCGTCCGCCCCGCCGCGGGCAAATCGGTTGGCCCACAGATTGTCGCCGCTTGCCGCATCGATCAGTTGCGCGTTGACGCGGATCTGACCGTCGGTCCGCCGCACGCTGCCCTCAACGACAAACTGGACACCGAGATCGCGTTTGATGTCTGCCAGAACGCGGGGCTTGCCTTTGTAGGCAAACACCGAATTCTGGGAGATGACGTCGAGGTCCGAAAGCTTGGCAAGATCGGTGATCAGATCGTCGGTGATTCCATCGGTGAAATAATCCTGGCGGGGGTCGCCGCTCAAGTTGGCGAACGGAAGTACCGCGATCGTTGCACGTTGCGGCGCAAATTGCCATTGCCATGCCACCACAATCGCGGTGATCGCGATCAACAGCGCTGCGAGCGTTGCCAAGACGATAGCCCGCCGTCCGGCCCGGCGGGCGGGTGCGGCGACAATCTTGCCCGCCTCGGAGGGATCGAGCAGGACGCGATACACGCGAACCGGATCGGCTATGTTCTTCAGGTGCTGCTCACCGAGGGCTGAAAACCCGACGTCGGCCTTGTGCGCGGCGTGATCGAACGCAGTGCCTGATATGCAGATTCCCCCTGGCGGGGCGATACCCTGGAGGCGCGCGGCGATGTTGACGCCATCGCCGTAGATATCATCTCCTTCGACAATGATGTCGCCGAGATTGACGCCGACCCGGAACTGAATTCGCTTTGTCTCGGATACGCCTTGGTCGCGGCCTGCCATTTCCCGCTGGATCACTGCGGCACACCGGACGGCGTCTACGACGCTCGCGAACTCAACCAGCGTACCATCGCCCATGAGCTTGATGATACGGCCGTGGAACTCCTTTATGGCGGGATCGACCAACTCCCGGCGGCAGGCTTTCAAGCGATCCAATGTGCCGCCCTCATCCTCCCCCATGAGGAGACTATAGCCGACCACATCGGCAGAAAGTATCGCGGTGAGCCGCCTCTCCATATCTCCGCCCCCCTTTCGAGGTCGTAAGAGAGCTGTTTATTCTACCACGTCGAAGGCGCGCAGGCGTTGCCAATCTCGTACGGCTTGCAGCCCGCGGCTGCATCATAGGCAGGCAGCCGAACCGCCAGCCCCTCAGAAAGGAGACGTGCAACAAGAGGAGAAAAAACGTCGATTTCCGGCTCCGCGACCAACACACTGGATTTCCTGGTGTTGGATGCCGAGGACGCGACGCGTGGGGGGCAAAGTATGGGTATACCATCATGACCGCTCCCTGTTCAGAATCGCTTCGAGTGTAAGACAAGGCGGCTGCAGAGGACATTATACGCTTGGATAGTTTTCATGGCCGATGGTTGTTGAGAGTGCCTGCTTCAACTGGCTAACGCGCATGGAGCGACGGTGGTGGTATTGCCGATCCATGAATAGTGAAATGTGTTTGCCAGGCATCGAGCCCGGACACTTATGGGTCGGCGTACTGGGCGCGCTCGGTTTTTTTGCTTCGCTTTTAGGCTTAGTCTTCCTGCCTGTTTCGTTCGTCCTGCTAGCCGCGAACGCTTTCGGATGGCTTTATTGGTTGGCGAGTGGCCGGAAATCGGGTCGTTGACAATTATCCAGCAACGAACATGAGGCATCGCCGAGCACTTCCAGAACGCGTGCGTGGATCGAACAGACGCTGCAGTTCCTGCTCGAGCAGCGCCAGTCGGTCGTAGACGAGCCTGCCTCCACTCGGATGCAGAACTCTCAAACAAGGCCGGCGTGCTGATGTCGCTCAAGGGCATCGGTTTGCGCACCGCATGCTTCCTCATGGCCGGCCGGCCGAAACATCGCGAATATGGAAACAGCGGGCGCCGCCCGAATGCGGACGCGCATGCGCTCCTTATGTTCGTGATACGGCACAATTCTCTGCCAGGTCACGCCCTGCGGACGCCTGCCGCCCGTGTGATTCCACGACGCGCAGCACCGCAACCGGCTGCCGTTGCCCAGCCCAAGATGCATCCCGCTGCCCCCCAGATCAGCCCTGCCAGATCGACTGGAACCGCTGGCACGAAGTCATTCCAGGTTTTCGTGGCAAGTGTCAGGTCGGGGCGGCGCAGCAGCACCAATGGTCTAGTGACTGGAGGCTCCAGTACCAATTCCCGCTGCTGTGCCGAGAGCCTGTCGTAACGCTCGAATATCCGGCGCATCGCGTCGCCCTGATTACGGAGGAAGACTTCAGGAGAGGCTGCATATACGCTCAGGGCCTCCTGACGGTCGAGGCCGTTTTGGACGGCCTGGGAATCAAATGCTTCAACGATTTTCCGCAATTCGTCCAGGGC
>NZ_JABEPH010000552.1:0-2660 GCF_013004495.1 Rhizobium sp. SEMIA 4085 | reverse complement strand
GCATTGCCGCCTTCGGCATTCGCCCGCGCCCAGCGCTCGCCCTGGCGCGCACCGATGTTGACGACGCGCCTTGCCTCGCCCTCGTGCTCGTTGAAGGGCGAAATCCGCATGCTATTGAACGCATCCAGAGTCTTCGAAAAGATTTCGCTGTCGAGATAAAGTTGACCGGGCGTCACAGGCTTATAGGGTGTTCCCTGCGCCATCTGGCCCTTGACCTGCTGGGCTGAGTTCAGGCGGGCATCGAAGTAATCGAGAACCAGCTTCGAGCGCTCCTCGGCGGCCTCACGCACGGTATGGTCCGTGACCATCCGAAAACCCTTCAGGTAATCGAAGACAGTCTCCAGCTTCTCGTAGAAGAGCGGCAGCCAGTGCTCCATGCCGGGATAGCGGCGCCCTTCGGAAACCGCAAGATAAAGCGCGTCGTCGCGGGTCGCGGCGCCAAAGGCCGAGAGATAATTCTTGCGGAAGCGGCTGATTGTATCCGGCGTCAGCGTCACTTCGCTCATCGGGTTGAGATTAAGAGAACGCACCTGCCCGGTTGTGCGTTGGCTTGCCGGGTCGAAGCTGCGGATACTCTCCAGCGTATCTCCAAAGAAATCGAGACGGACCGGCTCTTCGGAGCCCGGAACGAAAACGTCGAGGATGCCGCCGCGCACCGCATATTCGCCGACCTCGCGCACCGTCGCGACCCGATCGAAGCCGTTGCGCTCCAGACGGCCGGCGAGGTCGTCCATGCGGACCTGGTTGCCGGGGCGCGCCGAGAATGCCAGACTCTCGATCACATCTTGCGGCGCCACCTTCTGCAGCATTGCGTTGACGGTAACGAGCACGATTGCCGCATGTGGCTTCTTGCGATGGGCGATCAGACCGCTCAGTGCCGTCAGGCGGCGGGCCGAGGTATCGGCGCTGGGAGAAACGCGGTCGTAGGGCAGGCAGTCCCAGGCGGGCAGCGTAAGAACCGGAATGTCGGGCGCGACAAAGCCGAGCATTTGCTCCAGGTCGGCCATGCGCTGCCCGTCGGAAAGCACGTAGGCGACCGGTCCGCCAGCGCGTGCCAATTCGGCGAGCAGGAGCGGTTCCAGGCCGGACGGCACATTGCCAATCGTCAGCGGCTCGGCGGCGGCTGCGAGCTTGCTTGCATCAATTCCTGGGATCATTCCGGCTTCCTGGATGCGGTGTCGGTCGGATATTCGAAATCCGGCTTGAAGGCTGCGAGGCGTTGGAACATCGGCGTTTGAAAGCGCTCCGGCACAGGCCATGTGCCCATAACCCAGCGCAGAAGGTCGTTATCTTCCTCGCCCATAATGGTTTCGAGCTCGTCGAGCTCTGCTTCGGACAGCGTCGCCACCTCGGCTTCGGCGAACTGGCCGAACACCAGATCCATCTCGCGCAGCCCGCGATGCCAACAGCGGAACAATATGCGGCGGCGGCGCGGGTCGAGACCGGCACTCGAGAGTGTCACACCTGTCATGGCATCCCCTTCCTGTTGATGCGCCTCTATAGCCCCTCGAAAGCGGCTTGTCAGCCTTGCCAATGCCCTATTCTTCATCGCATTTTGCAGCATGCGCCCCACCATCCTCGATCCGTTGTTTTCCCCCGTTTCGGCTCTTTCGGGCGTCGGCCCGAAAATTGCCGAGCTGCTGGTGAAGCTGCTTGGACGCGAGACACCGGACGATACGCGGATCATCGACCTGCTCTTCCATGCTCCGCATTCGCTGATTGATCGGCGCAACCAGCCGGGAATTGCACGCGCGCCGCAAGGTGCGATCGTGACCATCACGGCGCGAGTCGACCGCCACCAGCCCCCGCCGCGGGGCAAAAGCAATATTCCCTACCGCGTCTTCCTGCACGACGAGACGGGCGAACTCAGCCTTGTCTTCTTCCGCGGACAGGCGGGATGGCTGGAAAAGCAGCTTCCGATCGACGAGGAGGTCACCGTCAGCGGCAAGATCGACTGGTTCAACGGCCGGGCAACGATGGTCCATCCGGACTACATCGTAAAGGCAGGCGACACGGAGAGCCTGCCGCTCGTCGAGCCCGTGTACCCGCTGACCGCCGGGCTCTCACCGAAAACGCTGCACAAGATCATCGAGGCGGCGGTGCTGCGCGTGCCGGAACTGCCGGAATGGATCGATCTTTCGCTGGCGCAGGCACAGGGGCTGCCTTCGATCGCCGACAGCTTCCATATGCTGCATGAACCGCGCGATCCAACAGACGTCGATCCGCAAGCCCCCGCCCGCCGAAGGCTCGCCTATGACGAATTCCTTGCCGGACAGTTGTCGCTCGCGTTGGTACGCCAGCGTCTTCGCAAGGTCCCCGGGCAGCCGGTCCATGCCACCGGCAAAATCAGCGGCAAGATCCTGCAGGCGCTGCCCTTTTCGCCCACGCGCAGCCAAACAGAGGCAATCGCCGACGTCCTGAAGGACATGGCTGGCGAAGACCGCATGCTGCGACTGCTGCAGGGCGAGGTCGGCTCCGGCAAGACACTGGTGGCGCTGATGGCCATGGCCGCGGTGATCGAGTGCGGCGGACAGTCCGTTCTGATGGCTCCCACCGAGATTCTCGCGCGTCAGCACTACGCGACGATCTCCAAATTCGCCGCTTCTGCCAGTCTCGGTATTGAGGTGCTGACGGGTCGCACCAAGGGACGTGAGCGCGAC
>NZ_JABEPH010000551.1:0-2662 GCF_013004495.1 Rhizobium sp. SEMIA 4085 | reverse complement strand
GCAGCTCGGCGCAGGCGTCCTCGTGTGACTCGAAGGGCGTTGCTGCCAGGCGCTTTCGGGCGGCGAGCAGCAGCGCGTCCAGCTCGCGCGCGTGCTGTGCCAGATCTGCGAGCCGGTCGTGGATGGAAAACCCTGCTGGCTGTTACTCGATGAGCCGGTTTCCAGCCTCGACATAAGCCATCAGCTGACGATCATGAGCCTTGCGCGGAAGTTCTGCGACGCAGGCGGCGGCGTGATCGCAGTCATGCACGATCTCAACTTGACCGCTCTTTTCGCGGACCAGATCGTCCTCATGAAAGCCGGGGGACTAGCCGCTGCCGGCAGCGTCAGCGACGTGCTCACCGACGAGCGCATGCAATCTGTATTCGGATGCCCGCTGCGCATCAGTCAGGTTCCGATGGACGGAACACCCTTTGTCCTGGCTCACAGCGCGCTTGCGGGCCGCTAAACCGCCGGAACTTTTGATTGGCCAGCGCGTTGTCGTGTCGATGATTTGGATCAATGCCGGGCGATACGACTTATTGCAACGATCGGTGCTGACCTCGTTTAAAACCGGCCCGCGACTTTGCGCGCGCCCATTCCAAGGAGAGCATCATGGCTTCCATCCTCCCGTCCATTCGCGGCCGGCGCCATGGCAACGGTACGCTTCACGACATCGAATCCACGATCGAGGACCAGATCGAAAGCCTGCGCGACGATATTGCGTCCCTGACGAAGTTGGTTGCGAAGAATTCGCGACGGCGCGGCGAAAAGCTCCGCTATCAGGCGGCTGCTGGCTATGACGAACTCCTTGGCCGCAGCGAAGACCTCCTCCACGATCTGCAGGAGGGCTATCTGCGCGGCGCAAATGAAGTTCGCCATACGGTACGCAGGCATCCGATCGCAACGATCGGTGCGGCGGCCGCCTTCGGCCTCGTGCTCGCGCTCCTCGCACGCCGTTAAGGAGGATCGATGCTCTTTCCGATCCTCAGCCTTTTGTTAGGAAACAGTTTTCACAGGACCGTTGCGCGAACCAAGCGCAACGGTATTTTCATCGCGCTCGCCGCAATCTTCCTTCTGAGTGCCTATGCGCTTGCGGTGACAGCCGGGACAATCTGGCTCGCGGGCGTCTACGGCGCAGTCGGTGCTGCCCTCTTTCTTGCGGCATGCGCGCTGCTGATCGGAATCGCCGTGCTGATCGTCATGAAGGTCATGAATGCACAGGAAGCGCGTCGTGCACAGGAGCGCCGCCTGGCGATCGAGTCACTGGCAGCCGCCGGCATCGGCCTTGTCCGTTCACAGCCGCTTTTGACGGCCGGCGTGCGTGCCGCGCTCGTTGCAACAAACTTGATGGGCTCCAAACACCGCGACTAGGGATCCTGACCTCTAGCCAGTTTAGCTCGTACATTTGCGAATGCGGTCCGGAAGTCCATCATGGGGGCCAAGTGGCCGCTTCGGCCAATCGTCCCACCAATCGTCAATGAGCGTCTTCCTTTCCGGGTTGAGAGGATAGTGAATACGGTTCTCCGGCTTGTGTCTCTCTCCGACCACGAGCAGCCGGACCTCCTCCTCAGTGTTATGGATGAAACTATGGGCTATGCCGGTGCCAGCCGGGACCCCCACGCCGTCGCCGGGTGCGAGCCGATGCAGATGGCCATCGATCCACACGTCGGGAGATCCTTCGATAACGAAGACGAATTCCTCCTCCGCGCTTTCGGCATGTGGAAGCGATGTGCGCCGGCCGGCCGGCAACCGCTCATGATGAATGCCGAGTTTCGAAAGGCTGAACGCCCGGCCAAAAGGCGCGCCAATGCTCATGCGTTCATCGCGTCCTGAATAATGCGGCTCATCGGGTCGCTCGATATTGCGCCAGTGGGTGATAAATGTTGGACGTTCGTTGCTGTTCATCAGTCGATCCTCGTGTAGCCCATGCCCGCAAGCCACGCTCAAATCCGCAACGAGCACCGGTCATGAGCTAGCGACCGCACCTCAATCGTCAAGCATTCCGCGCAGCGGCGACCGGCATGTTTGCTGCCGAGTTTTCAGGGCTAGTCTTCATCTCTTGCACAACAAAAAGCCGGCGCCTGAGGCAACCGGCTTTTTCCTCCGATTCAACGCGTGGATCAGAAGGCGAAAGCCTTCGACGTCAGCGGCGCGGACGTCGAATCCGGGCCGAAATCCGCTTCGCCGGAGATCTGCAGCAGTTCCTGGAGCCGCTGGCGGGCACGATTGACTCGGCTCTTGATGGTGCCGACGGCGCATCCGCAGATCTCCGCGGCTTCTTCGTAGGAGAAGCCTGATGCGCCGACGAGAATGATCGCCTCGCGCTGATCCGGCGGCAGTTGGTCAAGTGCCTTTTTGAAATCCTGCAGGTCGAGAGCGCCGTATTGCGCCGGATGCATCGCCATGGATTCGGTGAAAAGGCCGTCGCTGTCCTGGATCTCGCGGCCGCTCTTACGCATCTGGCTATAGAGTTCGTTGCGCAGGATTGTGAAAAGCCAGGCCTTCATGTTGGTGCCCATCTCGAAGTGATCCTGCTTTGCCCAGGCCTTCATGATGGTGTCCTTCACCAAGTCGTCGCCCCGACCGTGCCTCGCGTTCACCTACATGGCGGCTGCACCCGGCCTCGGCACCAGCGCCCTCGTTTCCCTGCTTGCTCATGGTCTAGCCCTTTCCATCGTGG
>NZ_JABEPH010000550.1:0-2666 GCF_013004495.1 Rhizobium sp. SEMIA 4085 | reverse complement strand
TCGATCCGACAGAGCGCGCAACGGGGCTGGCGGGCAAGAAGGTTGTCGTATGCGACTATCCGGACGGGCGCCTGGAGATCACAGACGGGGAAGCCTCCCTGCCCTACAGAACGTTCGACATGTTACGGTCGGTGCACCGGGCGGACGTGATCGAGAACAAACGCCTAGACGACATGCTTTCGATCGTGGCCGAGCTGCAGGCCGGGCGCCAACAGCAACGCAGCAAAAGTGGGCCTCGCCGCACCGGCCAGACGGACCATATGTTCGGCATTCGCGATGGCAGCCAGAGCAATGGCTATCAGCAGCGCGGCACCAAGCCAGGACGGAAGACGGATTTTACGAAGGATCCAGTCGTTATCGCCCGACGGCAGCAGGTATTGGCGAGCCAGCTTAACACCGAGTGATGTAAGCGATCCGGATTGAAAAAGCTAAAGTATATTGTTGCACTTGAGCCCTGCGCGCCGACCGGGCTACGCAATACCGACAAGCTCCACCCGGACGGCGGCTTACCTCTGTGTATTCATCAATATAGAATATTGAAACGCCAGCAATAATGGATAGTATGATGTCGCGTTTCTAAATTGCGTACTTTGTCTCATCTTTAATTAGCTGTGACACGTGTTGTAGCGGGGTGGGTTCAAGGATGAAGTGCGACTTGCGATAGATACCAATGGGTTATCACGCGCAAGGAACGCTCATGAGACGCACCTACTCCCAGATCGAGATGGATGAACGTCGCAGGATCGCTCGCTGGCGAGCGGCCGGCCTGAGCGCCCCCGTCATCGCCGAGAAGCTCGGCCGGCATCGTTCGACGATTTTCCGCGAGCTGCGCCGCAATACGTTCGAGGATCGTGAGATGCCGGACCTCAACGGCTACTATTGCGTCACCGCCAACGAGATGGCACGTGAGCGCAGAGCCAAGCTGCGCAAGCTCGCCCGGTTCTCGCATCTGCGCCAATCGGTCATCGAGCGGATCATGCATGGCTGGTCGCCACAGCAGATCGCTGGCCGATTGCGGCTGGAGCGCCATCCGATCTCTGTCAGTTACGAGACGATCTACAAGTTCGCCTATTCCGCAGACGGCCAAGCCATCAAGCTGTGGCGGCACCTGCCGGAGCGTCGTGCGAGACGCAGACCGCGGTATGCCCGGCGGCGTCACGGTCGCCGCTTCAGCCCGGAACTCAACATCCTTCACGTCCTGATGCCGTTGCCGAGCGCAAGCAGTTCGGCCATTGGGAGTGCGATCTCATTCAGTTTCGCAAGAAGTTCGGTAAGGCCAACATGACCTCACTGGTCGAGCGTGTCAGCCGCTTTGCCGTCTTCCTGCGCAACAACGACCGGCAATCGAAGCCGATCATGGACGGGCTGATTGATGTGCTCCAAACCCTGCCCCATGCTGCTCGACGCTCCATCACCTTCGACCGGGGAACTGAGTTCAGCGAATGGCCCTATCTGCAGGCTGGCATCGGAACGCAGATATGGTTCTGCGATCCGCAATCGCCTTGGCAAAAAGGCACCGTCGAGAATACCAATGGCCGGGTCAGGAAATGGCTTTCGAGAGAGGTGGATCCACTGTCGATCACCGACCGCGACCTGAAGGACATTTGCGACCAGCTCAACGCAACGCCGCGCAAATGCCTCGGCTATCGAACGCCCGCCGAAGTCTTCCGCCAGAAACTCCTCGCGCAAATCCGGCGCACCGGTTAGCTTCTCAAAGCCCGCAGGTCGCGGTTCGCCATGAACTCACACGGCTATTTAGTAATGCGACAGTTGGGCCAGTTAGAGATGCGACAGTCTCGCCTCTCGACGCACTGGTCAAAGCCAACGTTGGGAGCAAGGATGACGATCTTCAGCCTGGTCGAGACCATGAGCGGTCGGAGTCGTCATGTCCTGTATAATCACCATGTCGCAGAAAGAATTGCATCGCCTCGAACTCATCCAGAAGATCCGTGACGAACGCCTGACTGTTGTCCAGGCGGCAGAACGGCTCGACCTCAGTCGAAGTCAGGTTCATCGGCTGCTGCAGGCCTATGACCGGGATGGGCCGGCCGGCCTTGTTTCAAAGAAGCGATCACGGCCGAGCAATCGGCGCCACAGCGAGGAATTTCGTAATGCGGCGCTGGACCTGATCCGCGAACGCTATCTGGACTTCGGTCCGACGCTGGCGCGCGAGAAGCTGATTGAGTTGCACAGGATCTCTCTCGCCAAGGAGACGCTGCGGCAATGGATGACCGAGGCCGGCATTTGGATTTCGCGTCGTGAGCGCAAGAAGCGAGTTTTCCAGCCGCGCGGCCGGCGCGACTGCTTTGGTGAACTGGTGCAGATCGACGGGTCGCATCACTGGTGGTTCGAGAACCGCGGCCCCAAATGCGCCCTGCTCGTCTATATCGATGATGCGACGGGCAAGCTCTTTCATTTGCGCTTTGCCGCCTCTGAGAACACCTTTGACTATCTGCACGCGACGAAGGCCTATTTGCAGCAATGGGGCAAGCCGATTGCGTTTTACAGTGACAAGCACGGTGTTTTTCGCAGCACGCACGCCTCGATGAAAGACCGCACGAGCGGTCTGACGCAGTTCGGCCGGGCGCTTTATGAGCTGAACATCGACATCATCTGCGCCAACACTCCGCAGGCGAAAGGCCGTGTGGAGCGGGCCAATCAGACAC
>NZ_JABEPH010000549.1:0-2685 GCF_013004495.1 Rhizobium sp. SEMIA 4085 | reverse complement strand
ATACAGCACATTCGGGAAGCGGGCTGGGGCGACTGGCAAGGCTTGGACGCTCGGGTTCCACCGCGCCCTACTGGGCTTATCATTGGGCTGGCGGAGCGGTGCTCGCCCGCCATATCCTCTTCCAGCCCCAGACCGTTAGCGATCGCCATGTCCTCGATCTCGGTTCAGGCTCGGGCCTGGTTGCTATTGCTGCTGCGAATGCAGGTGCTGCCCATGTCACCGCGATTGACATCGATATTCATGCGATTGCCGCGATAGACCTCAACGCTGCTACGAATGGTACCAAGATCGAAACGCTGCAAGCCGATATCCTCGACGCTTCGCCTCCTGCTTGCGATGTCATCCTGGCGGGCGACGTGTTCTACGATGCAAGGCTTGCAAGCCGCGTCCTGCCGTTCCTAGCCCGCTGCCGCGCCGGTGGCATCGACGTCCTGATCGGCGACCCGGGCAGGGCGCCTTTGCCCCGCGAGCGGCTTCGACTGGTGACGACATACGCGGTCGCGGACTTCGGGACGGAGATGGAGAATGTGAGCGGGGTGTATTCGCTTTAGATCAGCGGAGTCGCGACGGATCGCACTTGTGCCATAAGTCAGCTGAGAAGGTCCGGTCGGAGCAGCATCACCGGGCAGGGGGATCCCGCCGGAAGCTGCGGCGCATGGGGCGGGCGGATGATCAGGCAGTCGGCATGGGCGAAGACCTTCATCATCGACGAATCCTGCTTGTCGAACGGCTCCGCCAGCCACTTGCCGGAGGAGGATTTGGCGAGCTTCGCGCGCACATAGTCCTGGCGCTGATCATTGGAGGCAAGGGTGACGGCCGCCTCCACCATGGTGTCGCGCTTGACCGGCGGCAGTGAGGCGAGCTTGCGGACCAGCGGTTCGAGGAACAGCAAGGCGCAGACGAGGCTTGATACCGGATTGCCCGGCAGACCGAGCACGTGCGTGCTTCCGAGGTTGCCGACCATCAGCGGCTTGCCTGGGCGCATGGCGATTTTCCAGAAATCGAGCGTCATGCCCGCCGTAACCAGTGTGGCCTGCACGAGGTCGTGGTCGCCGACGGAGGCGCCGCCGAGCGTTATGATGACATCGGCACCGGCGGCCTGTGCCCTGCGGACCGCTGTCGTGATAGCAACCTTGTCGTCGGGCACGATACCGAGATCGAGCACGTTGCCGCCGGCCTTGTGCACCAACGCCGTGATACCGAACGTATTCGACGCGACGATCTGCGAGGGCCCCAGGTCGCTTCCCGGCGTCAGCAGTTCGTCGCCGGTTGCAAGGACCGCCACAAGCGGCTTGCGCAGCACGTCGATCAAGGCATGGTTCATGGCGGCGGCCACTGTCAGTCGCGTGAAATCCATGACGGTGCCGGCGGCGAGCACCGCCTCGTTTTCATCGAAATCCTGCCCGCGGAGACGGATATGCTGGCCCTGGCGGATGGGATATTTCGTTCGGATGCCTCCATCGATTTTCTCAGCGTCCTCCTGCAGCAGGACGCTGTCGGCGCCGGTGGGAACCGGCGCGCCCGTGAAGATGCGGACTGTTTCGCCCTTGCCCACGGTGCCATCGAAAGCGTGTCCTGCCGCAGATGTGCCGATGAGCTTGAGTTTAGCGCCGGGTTCCGGTGCATCCTCGCGACGCAGCGCGTAGCCGTCCATCGCAGACGCATTGAAGGGCGGCTGCGTCAGCCGCGCCGTCAAGTCGGCCGCGAGCACACGCCGATCCCCGTCCGCAAGCGAAACGGTCTCGACATCGGAAATCGGCTTGGCGTGCCCAAGCAACCTGCCTTGCGCCTCGGCGACCGGAAGGAGGCTCATCGGCCAGCCTCCGGCTGGCGGAAGTCGCCGGATTTGCCGCCCGACTTTTCGAGCAGCCGGATGCCGCCGATCTCCATCGCCTTGTCGGCGGCCTTCGCCATGTCGTAGATCGTCAGGCAGGCGACGGACACGGCGGTTAGCGCTTCCATCTCGACGCCTGTCTTGCCGGTGAGCTTGGCGGTCGCGATGATGCGCAGGCCGGGCAGGGCGACATCCTCCTCGATCTCGACGCTCACCTTCGTGAGCATTAGGGGATGACAGAGCGGGATAAGGCTGGACGTCTGCTTTGCCGCCATGATGCCGGCCAGCCGCGCCGTGCCGATGACGTCGCCCTTCTTCGCGTTTCCTTCACGGATCAGTCGCAGCGTTTGCGCCGTCATCTTTACATGGCCTTCCGCAGTTGCAATGCGAACCGTATCGGCCTTGCCGCCGACATCGACCATGTGGGCCTCACCGGAGGCGGCTATATGGGTAAGTCCTGGCTTCTCGCCGCTCATGTTATTCCGCCGCGATTGCCGCTTCGCCGAAGAGCAGAGCGCGGGTCGCAGCCGCCACGTCATCCTGGCGCATCAGGCTTTCTCCGACGAGGAAGGTGTTGATGCCGGCCGCCCGCAGCCGCTTGCAGTCTGCATGGGTAAAGATGCCGCTCTCGCTGACCAGCAGCCGATCGTCCGGCACCATCGCCGCAAGCTCTTCGCTGACGCTCACGCTGACCTCGAAGGTACGCAGGTTGCGGTTGTTATGCCGACGAGCGGTGAGGAGAGCTTGAGCGCCCGCTCCATTTCTGCGGCGTCATGCACCTCCACCAGCACGCCCATGTCGAGCGCACAGGCTGCTGCGTGCAGCCGTTCAGCATCGTCCTCGGGAAGCGA
>NZ_JABEPH010000548.1:0-2703 GCF_013004495.1 Rhizobium sp. SEMIA 4085 | reverse complement strand
GTGTGGCACGCCGCTTGTCGAGCAGGGATGAGCGCGTTTCCTCGATCCGCGGCGTATCAGCCCGAGCGCCCAGGCCACCGGTGCCCGGGGTGGCGCAGGCCGGCCGCAGCCGCCGCAACCCCTCAATCTCCACGAGGCACATGCGGCAGGAGGCCAGCGGCGGCAGCCGCTTCCAGTAACAGAAAGTTGGAATGTCGATGCCCAAGCGCTCAGCCGCCATGAGCACCGTGGAGCCAGCCTCGACTTCAAGCGTTTGTCCGTCGATCGTAACGCTAACAATGCTTCCGCCCAGCCCGCCTCAAACACACGCTCTGTGAAACGGGCACCTCCGCTCCTCGATATGGACGACGAACTCGTCGCGGAAATGCTTAAGCGCCGCCCGCAATCCCATCGCGGCACCGTCACCCAAAGCACAAAACGTATTGCCGAAAATGCCTTTGCAAAGCATCTCCAGCTGCTCCAGATCTCCAGGCCCGCCTTCCCCGGTCTCAATGCGGCGCAGTACCTTTACGGCCCAGTTCAATCCTTCCCGGCATGGCGTACACTTGCCGCAGGACTCGTGGTGGAAGAACTCTATGATCCGGGTGGCGACCTTGACCATGCAGGTCGAGTCGTCGATTACAACAACGCCGGCCGAACCAAGCATCGAGCCGGCGGCAGCAAGCGAGTCGAAATCCATCCCGACCTCCAGCCCGCCCTCAGGTATTACCGGCGCCGAGACCCCGCCCGGAATTACAGCCTTGATCCTGCGCCCCGGTAACGGACCGCCAGCGTGCTCCTCGACCAGTTCGCGCAGCGATATGCCCATCGGCAGCTCGTAAAGGCCGGGGTTGCGCACCTGCCCGCTCAGGCAGTAGAGCTTCGGGCCGGGGCTCTTATCCGGACCGATGCCCCGAAACCAGGCCGGCCCGCGCGCCACAATATGCGGCACGCAAGCAATCGTCTCGACATTGTTGATAACGGTGGGGCTGGAGTAGAGCCCGGCCACGGCGGGAAACGGCGGTTTCAATCGCGGCTGCGCCCGCTTGCCCTCGAGCGACTCGAGCATCGCGGTCTCCTCGCCGCAAATATAGGCGCCCGCGCCGCAGTGAACGTGCACGGTGAACTTGAAATCAGAGCCTAGAACACTCGTTCCGAGATAGGACCTTTCGTGAGCCTGGGCGATCGCTTGCTCCAGGCGGCGTATCGCCGTCACATATTCTCCCCGGATGTAGACATAGGCGGTTTCGGCCCCGATCGCGTAGGCGCTTACCGCCAGCCCCTCGATGAGCTGGTGTGGATCGCGCTCCATGATGATCCGGTCCTTGAAGGTTCCGGGCTCGCCCTCATCAGCGTTGCAGCACAGGTATTTCGGCTTGCCGGCCTGCTGCGGCACGAAGGACCATTTCATGCCCGTCGGGAATCCGGCCCCGCCGCGGCCGCGCAGGTTGGACTGTTTGACGAGGTCGATGACCTCGTCCGGCGTATACTCGCGCAGCGTCTTGGCCAATGCCTGATAGCCGCCGCCGGCCTCATAGGTCGACAGCAAATGACTGTCCGGCACGTCGATATTCTTAAGAAGAACCGGCTCGAACATGACCCTACCTTCCCGGCGGCCGTGCAAGGGTGGGCCCACTTTCGGCCTGCCTCGCCAAGGCGCGGAGGCCGTCCAGCAGCGCGTCTATCCGCGCGACATCAAGGTTGCCGTGGTAATCGTCGCCAACCTGCATCACCGGAGCCATCTCGCATGCACCGAGGCACTCGACTGTCGAAAGCGTGAACAGCCCATCCGGCGTTGTGCCGCCCTTGTTGATCCCCAGCACCTCCTCCAAATGCCTCAAGAGGTCCTCGGAGCGGCGCAGCATGCAGGAAACGTTGTCGCAGAGTTGCAGGTGGAACATGCCCACCGGTTCGACATGAAAGAGTGTGTAGAAGGTCGCCAGTTCGTAGACCCAGATCCGCTCGACACCAAGGATATTGGCGACTTCTTCCAGCACTGGACCAGGCAAATGGCCATGCTCCCTCTGCGCGATCAGAAGCGCGGGCATGATCGCCGAGCGCTGGTCGGGATACCGCGCCGCCGCCGCCTCGATCTGTTCGCGCATGGTCATCGGGTTTGAACCTCCCTGCTACTTGTCCACCTCGGCCATCACCGGGTCGAGGCTGCCGAGCACGGCGATCATGTCCGCCAGATAGCGGGCGTTGGTCACTCCAAAGAGTGCCTGAAGGTTGACGAAGGACGGTGCCCGCACCTTCATACGGAACGGTTTGGGCGATCCGTCGCTGATGATGTAGAAACCTAGCTCGCCCTTTGGCGCCTCGATCGCAGAATAAACCTCGCCCTTCGGCACCTTGAAGCCGTAGGCCGATAGATCGAAATGCTGGATCAATGCCTCCATCGAGCAGTGCACCCTGTCCTTGTCCACCGGGAAGGCGATTGTCGGCATGTCGATCTGGAACGGCCCCTCGGGCATCTGGTCGAGACATTGCTCAATGATCCGGATGCTCTCGCGCATTTCCTCGACACGGCACTGCCAGCGCGCATAGCAGTCGCCCTCCTTGCGGGTAATGACATTGAAGTCGAGCCGATCGTAGATCTCATAAGGCTCGTCGCGGCGGATGTCCCAATCGACGCCCGGGGCTCGCAGGTTTGGGCCACTCAGGCCGAGATCGTTGGCATCCTCGGCCGCGCTTACGCCCGTCCCTTTCCGCTCGTTCATACAC
>NZ_JABEPH010000053.1:0-22401 GCF_013004495.1 Rhizobium sp. SEMIA 4085 | reverse complement strand
CACATGTATGGACCGGTCGAGCGGGAGCATGCGTTCCAGGGGCTGGACTTCGTTCACCCCGAGCGTTTCCAGGAATCTGGCTGGGCTCCACCGGAATTTGCAGCCTTTGTTTCCTCCATTATCGAATCGGGCGTCGATCCCGGTCGAATGGACGACATACGGGCCCGCTTGCGGGAGCTTGGATTGGAGCCATATGACTGCCTATCGCCAGCCCTGATGGACTATGTCGCCACCTGGGTCGCAAAGAAATCCGGTGCTATTGCAAGTTGATCGCAGACGGAGTTGATGAAACCTCTCAGCGTTCTGAACAAGGGCGCTGACCTTCTCCTTCGGGCTCATTTAAGACGACATCAACATGCGCGTGCTTCATGCGGAACTGGCCTGTTAAGGTCTCATCGGCATCGCGAGGCGAGCATGCTGTCGGTCTTGGTCTCGCGCCGCTTTCCTTCACTGGCGACCGGCTGATCGTGGCGCGCTGCGCCGAGCTGAAGAATGGGTGCCCGGTTTGGATCAAGCTACTTTTCATGCTAAAATACAAGACGTTGGAGGGTGATGTTAAACGGGAGGAAGAAACATGCCCACTCAAGTTCCAAAGGATTTCCGCCGTGTGATCATTGCCGCGTCGGTAGGAAACATCATCGAATGGTATGACTTCTATATCTTCGGAAGCTTGGCCGCGGTTCTTTCGGTGAAGTTCTTTGAGCAATCCCATCCAGTCGCAGCGCTGCTGAGTACGATCGCGCTGTTCACCGCAGGATTCCTGATCCGTCCACTGGGGGCGTTCCTTTTTGGCTGGATGGGTGACCGGGTCGGCCGCAAATACACGTTTCTCATTACGCTCAGCGGCATGGGGTTGGGCACGGGTGCGATCGGTTTGATGCCGACCTACGCGTCGATCGGGCTGACCGCTGCGTTCCTTCTTTTCGGCCTGCGGATGATCCAAGGCTTGTGCTTGGGCGGTGAGTATGGCGGTGCCATCACCTATGTCGCCGAGCATGTTCCCGACGAACGCCGTGGCTATTACACCGGGTGGCTTCAGACCTCTCCGACGCTCGGAATCGTCGTATCGCTGGCCGTGATCATCGCGACGCGCACCTATTTCGGCAACGAGGTCTTCGACGAATGGGCGTGGCGCATTCCGTTTTTGGTCTCCTTCCTGCTGGTAGCCATTGCAATCTATATCCGGCTTCAGCTTCAGGAGACACCGATCTTCGAGGAGATCAAAGCTAAGGGGCAGACGACTCGAAATCCATGGAAGGAAGCCTTCCTCAGCTCCAACATCCAATATGTCGGGATCGCCACCATCGTGCTGATCGGGCAGGGCGTGGTCTGGTATAGCGGTCAGTTCTGGGCATTGTACTTCCTGCAGCAGGTTTCCAAGGTAGACTCGTTGACCTCGTCCTATATCGTGGGAGCCGCGCTGCTCATTGCAACGCCGAGCTTGATCTTTTTTGGATGGCTGTCAGACATTATCGGCCGCAAGCCAGTGATCCTGGGAGGCATGTTGCTCGCCGCGGTAACGTATTATCCGCTGTACTTGTGGCTGGGATCAGCCACGCAGCCCGGCAACATCAATTACCCAACCGCGATCTTCATCATCTTCATCCTGGTTTGCTACGTCGGGATGGTATATGGCCCGGTTGGTGCGTTCCTTGCTGAATACTTCCCCGGCAGGATCCGGTACACGTCAGTGTCAGTGCCATATCACATTGGCAATGGTTGGGGTGGCGGATTGGTGCCGTTCATCACCTCGGCGGCGTTCGCGGCCACTGGCAGCATTGGTTACGCGCTTATCTACCCAATCGCCGTTCCTGCCGTATGCTTCCTGCTCGCCCTTTTCTTGATGCCTGAGACCCGCAAAATAAGCATCTGGAACCCGATCGAGCCTAAAGCCGAGCTGTAATGGGGCCACATTGTGCGGGTCGTAAGGCCCGCCACATTGTTGTCGCATCGAATGCGCCTTCGACGAGGGCAGGCAAAATGCTCCTCGCCGACGATCCGGAGCAGGTCAGAAAAGATCGGATGCCTGTGCGGGTCCGTTGGCGCCATATTTTGGAGAGCCCTTAAAGAGCCGCTTCGTGCGGAGGCCGTACTCTCCGCGACCTTCCTCACCTCTCCAGCACCTGACAGGTCATGGCTCAGGCTTCGTGCTCGCGTGTTGGCTTCGAAACGCTGCCTCTCCAGCGTCCGACACCTCGACCCATTTCTTGTCGGGTATTACGTCTGCAACGTAGCTGTCATGCCAGTTCCACCACTTGTACGTCGGGGTTTGAGGATAGCCTTCGGGCGAGTCCTCCCAGACCTCCTGCCGGCCCAATGGCGTGACGTCCAGGTAGTTCCACGTGCTTCCCATTTGCTCGTCGCCGCGATTATTGACGAAGTAGGTGCGGAATACGCGGTCGCCGTCACGGTAGAACACGTTCGTGCCATGCCACTCGTCCACGCCGAAGTCGGCGTCGAAGCTGTCGGTGAGAGTGAACCACGGCATCTCCCAGCCCATCCGCGCCTTCAGGCGCGCGATGTCGGACTGAGGTGCACGCGAGGCGAAGACGA
This sequence comes from Rhizobium sp. SEMIA 4085, assembly GCF_013004495.1. Lineage (NCBI taxonomy): Bacteria > Pseudomonadati > Pseudomonadota > Alphaproteobacteria > Hyphomicrobiales > Rhizobiaceae > Rhizobium > Rhizobium sp. SEMIA 4085. The sequence continues at coordinate 19,848 of NZ_JABEPH010000053.1, read as the reverse complement.
GCGTGGTGTCACGCGCGTTCAGATGCGCGACATGGGCGACTTGGTCGGCCACCAGGGAGCAGCCCCGGCACGCGTGGTCGGGCCAACCGAACACGCCCGGCTCGAAGAAGGCGCGGTAGACGATCAACTGTCGCCGACCATCGAACAGGTCCAGCAGGCTTGCCGTGCCCTTAGGTCCCTCGAACGCATACGCTGTCTCCACGGCCATCCGCGGCATTCGCCGGCGCTCGGCGGCCAGAGCGTCACGGGCGCGTGCCAGTGCCTTTTCTTTCACAAGCAGCTGCTGGCGGGCCGCCTCCCACGCCTGCGGCAACACGACCGGTGGAGTGTGCATGCCAGGCTGTCTGCCTTTCTGACCATTTTCAGTTGATCTCGTCATGGCTTCAAATCTCCTGATCAGGGCGAATTTCCGCGCCTGCTTGCTGACGTTCGGTTCGCTCGTTGGTGTTCGTGAGATAGTTTGGCACCGGAGAGTGAACAGGGGGAGTAACAAGTGTGACGCTATTGCGACGGCGTCGCTGAAGCCGCAATGGGCGCATCGAAGCGCAAACCTCACTGAGATTCTTCGAACGCCGGCGCGTATCAAGCCGCACAATGAATCCACCTCTTCTCGGACAGCGTGAGCGATCCTTACGGGCATCGCTTTTTTAACGACTGAGGAGCCAGAGCATCACCGACAGCAAAATGCTGAAAAGCAGGCCGGTGGTAATAGGGATATAAATGGAGAAATTCTCGCGCTCGATAAGAATGTCGCCCGGCAGCCTCCCCAAGCCGATGCGTGCAAGCCACGGCCAGAGAATACCGACCACGACGAAAACAAGCCCGACTATGATGAGGACTCTAGACACGGCACACGATACTATACGACTTCGCTCGATTAGATGATAACCGAATTTCGGTATAGGCAACACTCTTACGTGGCGGTCATATAACCCAAGACGAGCCCCTGAATATGTTCCAGTGGTTCTTCCAAGGCGGCCGGCGATAAGAGATAAGCGAAGAGGCATCAAGCGCGTCGATCTGAATGGATCGATCACCTACATGATGCCCCGGAACTGGGACGGCAAAGGAATTCCTGGTGCCGGCTTGCTGCTCGGCGATGCCAAGGATGGCAATCGTCAAGGAGGGCACTCAGCCGTTCGCTGTTTTGGTGGGATAGGTCACCGCTTCTAATGACCGCTCAGGTCAGGGCGGCAGCTACGACAGCTGCCGCTTTTCCGCTTTCCCCCGCCATCCCCATCAATGTCGCCAATCGTCGTGCCCTTTCCAGGCAGGCCGGCTGCTGGTCACCAAATCGCTCCGCGTTAATTTCCATGATCAGCGTCGTATCCGGAAGGAACGTGAGCTCGCGGAAAATACCCTCCCAAGGAATGTCACCCCAGCCGATCGGCAAGTGGAGATCGCCGATGCCGAGGGCCGTTGCTTCGGCGGGATGGTAAAAGCGCGTCATGGAATAGGGAAGGCCAAAACTGTCATGGACATGCAGGTGACCGGTTACCGGCGCCATTGCGCGCAATTCTTCGAGGAAATCGAGATTGCGGTAGGTCGATTCGATATAGGCATGCGAGAAGTCGATAAGCGCAACAACGTTGTCCGAGCCGATAGCCCTGACAGTCGCGGCCACTTCGCTCGGCGTCTGGCGGTATTGGCCGCTTTCTGTGGTGAATATGTTTTCAAGTGCGATGCGTACGCCGTAGCCCTTCGCGATATCGCCCATCTCGGCCAGTGTCTCGCGCTCCATTCGGTCGAGATCGGCGCCATCTTCGCCATCGGCAAGCTGTCCGGCGCCTGAATGATGGACGAGTATGCCTGCACCAAGCCGGTTGCAGAGTTCGAGCATCGACCGCACGACCTTCTTTTGCAGCTGCAAATGCTCGCGGTCCATGAAGTTGGATAGGATCTGTCCGTGCAGCGACAATTTCTTGAAAGGATGCTGGCGAACGATGTCGGCGACGCGGCGCGTCCGATCCTCGATGATGCGGCCGCCGCTGATGATTTCCTCGGCATAGATGCCGATTTCGCAGGCGTCGGCCCCCGTTTCGGCGATTTCCCGCAGCGAAGCGTCAAGCGCACTGAGGTCGCCCTTGCCGGTCCGGTTGCAAAATCCGACGGCGCAAATGATGTCGTTCATGCGGGTGTTCCTTCTGGGGACTCTCGAAAATCAATGAACAATCGCCAGCGTCGAGGTGGCGGCCGCCTGATGCGGGGAGCTGGAATTGATCTTCATATCTATCCGCCGCCCGCTTTCGCGCTCGAAGACATGCAGTTGGGACGAGGGTAACTCCAGGCCTACTTGATCGCCTGGACGCACGCCCATGCGGTCGCTGATGACGGCTGCAAATGGCTCGCCATCGACCTCGGCATGGGCGACCCGACCGGAGCCAAGTTCCTCGACGAAGTCTATTGTCGCCCGCACGCCGCTGCCGTCCAGCGAAACGGCACATTGCTCCGGTCGAATGCCGATCGTGACATCTCTTCCGCGCAAGCTGGCCGCAAGCGCAGGGTCGATGGGAACCTGCACGCCGCCGAAACGCACCGACCCAGTCTCGACCTCGACGCGTGTATTGAAGAGGTTCATCGCCGGAGAGCCGATGAAGGATGCGACGAATATACTTGCCGGTCGATGATAGATGTCGAGCGGCTGACCGACCTGCTCGACATGCCCCTTATTCATTACCACGAGCTTGTCGGCAAGCGTCATCGCCTCGATCTGATCATGGGTGACGAAGACGGATGTTGCCGAAAGACGTTGGTGCAGTTTGCGGATTTCCGCCCGCATGGTCACCCGCAGCTTGGCGTCGAGATTCGACAGTGGCTCGTCGAAGAGAAACACCTGTGGCTCACGAACAATGGCGCGCGCCATCGCCACGCGCTGACGCTGGCCGCCGGACAATGCTGCTGGTTTGCGCGCAAGATACTCCGAAAGCCCGACGATCTTCGCCGTCTCCTCGATGCGCGTTTCGCGCTCCGCTTTTGACACACCGGCTACCTTCAGCGCGTAACCGATATTTTGGGCCACGGTCATATGCGGATAAAGCGCATAGTTCTGGAACACCATGGCGCAGCCGCGCTCGCGCGGCTCGAGCCTGTTGACCACGCGACCATTGATTGCGATTTCGCCGGCGGTAATCTCCTCAAGTCCAGCGATCATGCGTAGAAGCGTCGACTTTCCGCAGCCAGAGGGACCGAGAATGACGACAAATTCGCCCGAGGCAAAGGACAGGTCGACGCCGTGCAGCGTCTGGGTCTTACCATAGGACTTGCGCACGGCGCGGATATCGATGTCAGCCATATTTGAACCTCGTTTCTTAAAATCGCCAGGTCACTTTTCGGTGGCGACCAGGCCACGGACGAACCAGCGTTGCAGCACCGCAACGACGACGAGCGGCGGCGCCATGATGATGAGTGAACCGGCCAGCGTGACATTCCAGTCGGGCAGGCTGTTTTCCGAAGGAAGCAGCGCGCTCAGCGACATCATGGTCGTCTTGTAGGCCGGGTCTGTGATCATCAGCAGCGGCCAAAGATATTGGTTCCAGCCGTAGACGAACATGATCGTGGTGAGCGCCAACATGTTGGTGCGCGAAAGAGGTATCAGCATGTCGACGAAAAAGCGCACTGGTCCGGACCCGTCCATGCGGGCGGCTTCGGCGAGCTCATTTGGCAGAGTCATGAAGAATTGCCGGTAAAGGAATGTGCCTGTTGCGGTGGCAATCAGCGGCAGCGTGAGGCCCGCATAGGAATTCAGCAGGTTCCATTCGACCGATACTTCGATGCCGGTCAGTGCCGAAATCAGTAATCGAAACGGCTGGAAAAGGTCGGCGGCTACGGCATAGGTCGGCACCACGCGAACTTCGAGCGGTAGCATCAGCGTGATGAACACGATCCAGAAGAAAAAATGCTTGAGTGGCGTGCGGAAGAACACGATGGCGAAGGCCGTGCAAGCCGAAAGAGCCACTTTGCCGACGGTGACGAAACAGGCCATGATGAAGCTGTTGATCATGGCCGATCCGAGATTGGCGCGCGACCAGGCAGCGGAGGCGTTTTCGAGGAAGCGGTCCTGGGGAAGGAAATGGAACGGCACGCTGTTGATCTGTTGGAGCGTTTGACTGGCACCAGCCAGAATGACGAGGAAGGGGCCAATCAGCAGGATAAAACCCAAGACCATCAACAGATAGGTCAGTGCATCAGCAATCGGCGTGCGCTGGATCATGACGGGCTCACTTATAGTGCACACGCTTCTCGATGAAGCGAAATTGGATGAACGTGAAGACCATGATCAGGCCGATCAGGACGATGCTCTGCGCGGAAGCGCCAGAGTAGTTGAGCCCCTTGAACGCTTCGTCCACGATGCGAAAAACCATCACCTCCGTGCCGTGATTTGGTCCGCCGCCAGTCGTGCTGTGTACGATACCGAAGGTGTCCGAACCGACGAACCCCTCGGTCATCATGATGACGAGCAGAAAAAACAGCGTCGGCGCCAGCAGCGGAACCTGGATATCGATCGCGCGACGGATCGGTCCGGCGCCGTCCATGGCGGCGGCCTCCGTCAGAGAGCGCGGCACGGATTGCAGGCCGGCCAACAGGAAGATGAACGTGTAACCGGTCCATTTCCAGGCAAAGATGACGATGACGAGGATGAGAGCGTGGGCACCGTATTTTGCCGGGTTCCAGAAATCAGGGAACGCGGCATTGACCGAGGCCATCAGCCCGCGTTCTGGCGACAGAATGAACCGGAAGGCCATGCCGGCGGCCGGTCCGGCGATTGCATATGGAAGGATATATAGGAACCGGAATAGCCCAGAACCGGGCAGCCGCCGATCCACTGCAATCGCCAGCACGAGACCGACCAGCATGGTGAAGCAAGTCCCGCAAAGTGCGAAGATGAGGCTGACGGCGACGGAGTTCCAATAGAATGGATCGGCGAACACCTCGTCAAAATTCGTCAGTCCGACAAATTCCGCTACCCCGCCAAAAGGAGGCTCAAGTGTGAAAGCCCACTTCATCACCGCGATTGCCGGCCAGTAGAAGAAGAGAAGGATCAGAAGAATCTGCGGCAGGGCAAAAAGAATCGGCAGCCACCAGCTTTTGAAAACGGCCCGCTTTTCCATGGATCAATCAAACCAATAGTACTTCAGGGACAAGAGCCTGCCATAAGCGACGGGCAGGCTCTTGCTGACGAGACTCAGTTCAGCTTCTGACCGGCATAGGTTTTCTCAAATCGGCGCAGCACGGCGTTGCTTCGATCGGCGGCCTGGTCGAGTTCAGCCTGCACGTCGGCATTCTGCATGAAAATCGCCTCCAGCGCCGTAGAGACCTCCTTGCGGACCTGGGTGAAACCACCGAGGCGGATACCGCGGGTATTCTGCGAGGTCGGCGTGTAGGTCAGGCTGGCAATTGCGAGCTCGCGGCCCTTGTAAGGAGCTTTGTCGTAGAAACCGTTGGCCTTCATGGCTTCAAAGCCGGTCTTGGTGACCGGAATGTACCCAGTGACCGTCGACCACCATTGTGCCATTTCCGGCGTGGCGAGGAAGTTAAGGAAGGCGGCTGCGCCCTTGTACTCGCCTTCCGGACGGCCGGCCATGACCCATAGCGAGGCGCCGCCGACCAGCGAGTTCTGTCGTTGCGTGCCTTTCCAGACCGGCAGCATCGCAACCTCCCATTTGACACCTTCCGGCAGCGTCTTGCCAATCGTGCCGTGGTCGGCGATCGAGGTCTGAATCATCTGGCATGTCTGCGAGGCAAACGCGGGGACGATGTCCATCCCGAGCTGTTTCGTTTTGACGACGAACAGCTTCTCGTCGACCATTTTCTTGAAGAATTTCACATGGTCGACGAATTTGGTCTTGTTGAAGATCAGTTCGGCGTCCAGGCCCTGGTAGCCGTTACCCTTTGTTGCGATCGGCTGGTTGTGGATGGCGGAAAATTGCTCCATCATCTGCCATGTATCGAAGTTAAAGCCGAGCGGGCAGTCGAAACCCGCCGCCTTCAGCTTGCGGGCGGCTTCCTCGACCTCCTCCCAGGTTTCCGGCTTGAAGTCGATGCCCGCCTTCTGGAAAGCGTCGACATTGTAATAGAACATGGCGGTTGAAGAGTTGAACGGGAAGGAATTCAACTCTCCTCCAGCTGTTGCGTAATAATTGGCGATGCCGCTGAAATAGTTGGTCCAGTCGATCGTGTAGCCGTTGTCGGCCATCAGTTTCTTGGCCGGTACGAACGCTCCGGAGAGCATCATGTCGAGCGTTCCGGCGTCGTAGATCTGGGTGACCGCCGGCTGCTTCTTGGCACGATAGGCGGCAATCGTGTTCTGAAGCGTCGTGTCATAGCTGTTTTGCGAAGTGCAGACGATTTCGTAGTCAGCCTGCATGTCGTTAAACTTTTTGCAGGCGTCTTGCACGCGCTCTCCGAGGTCGCCCGACAGGCCGTACCAGAATTCGAACTTGGTCTTCTCTGCATGGGCCGGACCAGCACCAAATGCGGTGGCGGCCAGGAGGGACGCCAGAGCTGATTGAAGAACAGTGAGTCTCATCGAAAATGCTCCTTGAACGGATAAAGATGACCGCTGGCGCCTTGGTGGCCATGGTTCGTTCGCTGCTTCAGCTAGCAGTCCAATGTGACAGTCAGCGTTAACTTCCGTGAAACTTAAATGACGAAACGTGCAATTCCGTTCACCGCGCCGAGAGCCGTTCATACGCGCGCGCGACTGAGGAATTTCAGGCCGAAACCCGCTTGCGGCTTGCTGGCCCGGACGATCGCACCGTGATGAGTGGATTGGTACAGGCGCTCGCAAATGTGATGCAAAACCGGCTGTGTTGGCGAGTGACGACCGGTTGTTCCGGCGATCTGCTGGTTGCCGGCCAGTGGGTTTGTCACCTTCACGAAACCTGCCGTCCTTCCAGGCAGTCTTGGAACGTGCTCGGGAAGAGCCTTCCGCTCTCTTCGAGGAGCGTGAAGCGGGCCACCACGTGAAATGCTTGGAGCTCTTAGTTGACGGGTTTAAAGGCGGCCACAGCATAGCCGCGACCGGTTGCGCCGAGTTCCTTGCAGGTGGCGTCGCACCGGTTTGTTTGCCCGAGAGCATGGGTGCGCAGAACACAGGTGAAGTCGAGGCAGGCGCCAGGGAGCCATATCGGACTAAAGTCTGATATTGCGTTGGCGTCACAGTTTGGCCCGATTCCCACGAATTTTTAGGAAGCGCTTTGATACTTCGATCCGCCTCATCGGGAACGGAATAATAGCAGCAGGCTGCAGGACTGCAGCCGGGCGTTGCTTCGGCGACGAGGGGCCCACGAGACTGAGGGGGATAGATGTTTCATGCACGCGATCGGCAACTGGATGGTCTTCGGACTTTTGCCATTTCAATGGTGCTGTACGACCATTTCTTGGCAGCCGAAGGATCAGTTTTGGGCCATCTGGGCGTACGACTGTTCTTTGTACTCAGCGGCTTTTTGATAACGCGGCTTCTCTTGGAAGCGCGCTCGGCAATCCAGTATGAGCCAGTAAATGCGCTGAAATCGTTCTATCTTCGCCGCGCACTTCGGATATTTCCCCCGTACTTCGCAGTCCTAGGCTTCGTCTGGCTTGTCGACCTTGAAGGCGCTCGGGGCAACCTCAAATGGCACGCGCTCTATCTCTCAAATTTCTGGTATGCCCTTCGTGATGAATGGACGCCGTGGGTGTTGTGTCATACCTGGAGCCTAAGCATCGAGGAGCAGTTTTACGTCGCTTGGCCGCTGGTCATCCTGTTCGCGCCGCGCCGGTTTATCGCACCGATTTGCATCGCCGTCGTCACATTTTCGCTTGCGTATCGTTTCTACTGGCCACTGACAGGCACACCATCTCTCGCGCGTGACCTTCTTCCTCCAGCGTCGATGGATGCGCTCGTCGCAGGCGCGCTCCTCGCAGTCCATCGAAGCAGAACCGACGTCTGGCCACAATGGATACGGCTAAGCTGGGTTCCCTTGACTGGCGCCGCCGTCATTTTCCTCTGGCTGAAATCAGCCGCCATGCCGCCGGCGCTTGAATGGCTGGCATGGATCGGTCGCGAGCTTTCTCCCCTCGCACCGTTCGTATTGTTGGTTGGATGTTGTTCGTCAGGCCTGCGAGGCGCCTTCGGCCGCCTGTTGGAGCTCCCGCTGATTGTCGCCATCGGGCGCGTAAGCTACGGCATTTATCTTTTCCATCCAATTGTCCTTTCGCTGATCGTCAAGGCTCAACCCTGGATTCCGGTGAATGTCTCAGAACAGGGTCCTTCACGTTTTGTGGTTGGAACAACAGCCACCTTGATGGTCGCTTCAATCTCTTGGCTGGCTTTCGAAAGACCGCTCAACCAGCTCAAACGCTATTTTCCATACGTCCGCTCCGGAAGCTCCGCCCGCCTTCCGTCGTCTACCAAGCGGAGTGAGGCCGGGGGACAGGAATATGATGCTTCAGCCTATGGCCGCAGCTATGCCAATCGCGGCATTTCCGATGAACATGCGAGCTGAACGATGTCTGTCCCATTGATCTCTGTTGTGCTGCCTGTCTATAACGGCGAACCTTATGTTGCTGCAGCGCTGGAAAGCATTCTGCGCCAGGACTATGGGCGCTTTGAAGTGATTGCACTTGACGACGGCTCGACCGATCGATCGTTGAGTATTCTCCAACGGTATCGAAACGTCGACGATCGTGTGCGCATCGTTTCGCGGGAGAATCGCGGGCTCGTTGCGACCTTGAATGAGGGCATCGCCCTGGCGAGGGGCGATCTGATCGCCAGGATGGATGCAGACGACATTTCCTATCCGTCCCGCTTTTCACGCCAGGTGGCACTTTTTGCCCAGCAGCCGGAGCTCGCCATGAGTGGAACGGGCATCGATCAGCTTCTCGGCAATCGCGTGATCCGCGGCAAGCCAAATCCGATCTATCAGTCCGGGGATTGGCACATACTGTCGCTGTTCTTTACGATCTTCTTGCACTCGACCGTAATGTTTAACCGAAGGGTCGTTCCCGAAGACATGCTGGTATATGACGCCGGTTATGTGCATGCGGAGGATTTCGATCTTTTCAGGCGAATCGCCCGAGAGTTTCCGGCGGCAATGATCGATGACAGCCTGGTCGCCTATCGTATTCACTCCGACAGTGTCACGAGCAGACATAAGCACCAAATGCGTCGAACCCATCTGAAGATCGTTGCAGAGAACCTCGAGCGGCAATCTCTTAACGATGACCCCGACGCTCTTCATGACATCGGCGCAGGCGTCACACTGGACACGGTACGCCGTGTGGCAGATTGCATTCTCACGCTGGAAAGAAAAATTGCCAAGCAAGCCGCGCCGGCGTCCTCCAGCTATGCCGACGGAGCCTTGTGTTTCTTCTATTTCCTCTATCAGCTCATTGCCGATGAGCAGCGTCCCGAACTAACACACGAGTTTCTCACGCGAACCGGAAAGTGGCAGGTCATTCGACGGCGGGAGCGATATGGACTTCGCTCAGCCTTTCATGCCCCGTGGTTGTGCCGCTTTTCAGATGGGCCCACCCGGCGAGCGGATGCGCTGGCGCGTTCCTGCCAGTCGGTGCCGGTCAAAATGGCCCCGCCGCTTCAGGGGCTCGCATAGTGGCGGGGGGTGCTGTCGCGCTTACACCTCCTGTCACCATCGTACGATGGGAGCTGTCAGAGGTAACCCCGATCGACCAGATAACTCGTCTGCTGAGGTCACGACCGCCATGCTAGAATTCATTATGTCGAGCTTTCGGCTATTGCGTCAGGCGCTGGGCAAAAAGATCGGCCTCATTGCGGTTGTCGTCGTTCTTGGGCTCAGCAGCGCTGTCCTTGAAGGCACTGGCATTGGACTTATTATTCCCATGCTCGGCATCATTGCCGGCGATAAGGATCCCTCAGGAATGGCCGGGTTCTCAGCCGTCTTCCAGCAAGTGGGTGCCGGCCTGGATGACCGCGTAAGGCTGATCGCGATCGCTGCCGCCATCCTTGGATTGATCACCCTGAAGAATGTGCTGGCGTTCGCCAACGCCGTGCTTGCCAATTTCATCTACGGCAAGGCCGGCCATGCGATCCGCAGCTCTCTTGCCAGGCAGCTTTTGACGATCGGATACCCGTTTTTTCTGCAGCAAAGCCCCGGGCGGCTGCTCAATATCATCTCCAACGAATCCTGGCGGGCTTCGGACGCGATACAAACTATGCTCGCTTCGATCGTGTCCGCCTCGGCGGTCGTCATTTTGCTCGCCTTTCTCCTGCTTCTTTCATGGCAGATGACGCTGTGTGTTGCATTGGGGCTTGTTCTGATCCAGGCCATTCATGCGATCTTGTCGGCCAGTCTGAAAGACCCGAGCCGCAATGTCACTTCGTTCAACGGTGAGCTCGCCGCCAGGATGCTTCATCTCGTACATGCCGGACGGCTGATTCGTGCATTCGGACAGGAGCAGCGAGAAAAAGCAGTCTTTGATTTCGCTTCAGATGCCGTACGAAAAGCGGGTTTCGTCCTCCAATCCCGCCAGGCTGCACTGCCGCCGCTGACCGAGACGCTTCATTCGGGTCTGTTTCTAGCAGTCGTCGTCGGCGCCTGGCTTTGGGGAGTAAGTTTTCCGATTATCGTGGCCTTCGTGGTCCTACTCTATCGTCTGCAGCCACACGTCCGTTCACTGCAAATGGCATGGAGCCAAGTGCAGAGCTGGAGCGGCTCCTTGGAAGAGGTCAGATGGCTTCTGGACTCGTCTGACAAGCCGCCGCCGCCTGGAGGCGACGGCCAGCTTCATGCGCCTGTTCAGCGGATCAAATTTGATCGTGTGACTTTCAAATATCCGGGGTCTGGCTCGCGACCCGTCGTGCTGCGCGCCGCGACTTTCGAAATTCGCCAAGGCCGTTCGACGGCCATTATCGGACGGTCGGGGGCTGGAAAAACGACAATTGTCAATCTTCTGTGTCGATTTGTGGAGCCCGATGAAGGAGATATTCTGGTCGATGGCACCCCTCTTAATCAAATCGATCCCGTCCTGTGGCGAAGGCAAATTGCACTCGCCAGCCAGGACCTTGAGCTGATCGACGGCACTATTCTCCAGAATATCACCTATGGTCACAACGCCACGTTGGCCGAGGCGGAGAGCGCAGCCAAGCTTGCCGAGGCGCATGAGTTCATCGAAAAGCTTCCTGATGGATATGAGACGATCGTCGGCTATAGGGGAGCCAGCCTTTCGGCTGGTCAACGGCAGCGGATCGCCCTGGCAAGGGCCCTCGTGCGCGATCCGGAAATCCTCATCCTGGACGAGGCCACGAACGCCATCGACGGATTGTCTGAAGCAGCGATCGTGGAGACCTTGAAATCAAGAGCTGGTCGTCGTGCGACGATCGTCATCAGCCATCACCGCAGCACGATCTCATTTTGCGACGACGTCGTGATCCTGGACGGCGGCCGTGTCACGAACCAGACCCCGTTTGCCGAAATCGCGACTTTAAGCATGGACCAACTCTACGAGCACGCAACGCTCTCTTCCTAAGGACAGGAATGCCTCGGCCCTTGATTGCGCATGATTGTCAGTCGTTTTCGCTCTGCCTTCGCCGCAGGCACGGTGCTTTCCGATATCGATGCCCTGACTATGTCCGGGTTGCTTAACGGGTAAACGGTGATCTGCTCCAGCCTGTCGAACGCAGCGGGTCAAAACCGCCGCTCGGCTGTGATGCGCCGCCTGCTCCGGCCATTCGAAGTTGTTATCCCGCTAACATTTTTCAGTTGACCCCTTCAGCCTACGCCCTAGCTGACGGTTGAGGGCATCAAAGTGAAGAAGATCGCAAGCCCTTCGAAGGATCAGTTTCAACGCGCAAACAATCGCTCTGGCGTCAAGCTCGTCCTCAAGGAGGCTGCCGCTCTTCGCGATGAAAAGGATCGAACGCCCCGTGCGGCCGGACGGCAAGGCTTCAAGAGGAGCAGCTATTAGCGGAGATCAACATGCCACAGCTTGAAAGAATTCCCCATGTCGTGCCCCACGACGAACATGTCGTCACTGCAAGAGAAGCTCTTGAGGGGCTCTATCTGAAGCTTGAGCAGGAAGCTGAAGTGCGTCTGATCGCGGCCGCCCTTCGAGCGGGCTGGTCTGCCGAAGAGGCGTTGGATGCCATCGACCAGTTGCGCCAGGAAGACATGCATTCGATGCATTAACGAGACCTCGCACGTGCACGTACCCGACAAGTTGGTCGTGCAAAGCGCCCGCGCTCTGGTTTGCTACTGCCGCGGTCGTCTATCTGGTTTTCGGACTGCTGCTCACATTCACGGTGAACGTGCCTATGAACGAGACGTTAGCCGCGACTGCCGTTCCCCATGACATCGAGACGGCGGGAAATATCTGGCGGGACTATTCGAAGCGATGGCAGTTTTTAAACCACGGCCGAGAATAGCCTTAGCCCTTGGCGCCTTTGGGGTGGCAAGGTTGTGACCGGAGTACCAGGCCTGAATGACCGAATAGAGTTGACGGCGAACGTCACCGTCGGCAGAGGAGAGCGTGCGCCGCTGCCGTGGTATTGTCTTGTCCAGTCCTCCGTCGGTCCTGCGCGCTTCAGCATTTCTGGGGTGAAACCCGTCAAACCAACGGCCGTTGAAAGTCTGGCTTAACCCTGCATTCCGGTCTGCGCGGGACGTTTATTGCGGTTCGTTAGACTTATGGGCGTTCGGCGCTGGTTGCCAAAATCTTGAGGGGAGGCGAGATTTGCAAAATCATAACTCGGGAGGCAGCCTTTGCAGGAACATCTTGCAGAAAAACCCCAGCCCACCGCCGGCAGCCGCGAATGGATCGGCCTCTATGTTCTGTCGATCGCCTGCCTTATCTATTCGATGGATTTGTCCGTCCTGTTTCTCGCGATGCCGGCGATTGTCTCAGATCTCGATCCATCCGCATCGGAACTGCTCTGGATAAACGATATCTACGGCTTCATGGTTTCGGGATTTTTGGTGACCATGGGCACACTTGGAGATCGGATAGGACGAAGGCGGGTGCTGCTCGTCGGTGCTTTCGCCTTCGCCGTGGCCTCCTCGCTTACGGCGGCAGCCAGCACCCCTCAGCAATTGATCATCGCACGTGCGCTGCTCGGTGTCGCCGGTGCCACCATCGCTCCTTCCACGTTGTCACTTGTGGTCAACCTTTTCCAGGACGAGGCCGAGCGCAACCGGGCGATCAGTATATGGGGCACGGCCTTCGCCCTTGGTGGCCTGGTTGGCCCGCTCTTAGGAGGCGCGTTACTGGAATATTTCCATTGGGGGTCGGTCTTCCTGATCAATATTCCGGTTATGATGGCCTTGCTGATCGCAGCTCCCTTTCTCCTGCCGGAGTATAGAAATGACGAGGGCGGCAAACTCGATCTTCCGAGTGTCTTGTTGTCCCTTGCAACCGTTCTGCCGATTATCTACGGCTTCAAGCATATGGCCGCCGATGGTTTCAAACCGGGCCAGCTGCTTCCAATCGTTGTTGGCGCTTTGGTCGGCATCGTGTTCGTGCGCCGCCAGAAGCATCTTGTTCACCCCTTGATCGATCTTGGTCTCTTTGGCGTTCCGTCCTTCACGGCTTCATTGATGGTTAATCTCGCCGGTGTATTTTTCGTCTTCGGTATTTTCCTGTTCCAGAACCTGTTTCTGCAGCTGGTGCTCGGGCTTTCGCCGCTGGGAGCGGCGTTGTGGTCGGTGCCATCGGCGCTGGTCTTTACCGTTATGTCTTTTCAGGCCTATCGCTTCACCAACCGCTTTGGTCCGGTCAGTACCGTGATCGGGGGTCTGATCGTCAATGCTGTCGGAACAACTGCCATGGCGGTTGCGGCATACGCTGAAAGTCTCGTTGGAATCTTGATGGCAAGCATGCTTATTGGACTCGGCTTCGTCCCGGTTATCCTCACGACGACGGGGCTGATCGTCAGCACCGCGCCGCCCGAACGTGCTGGATCTGCCTCTGCCATTTCGGAAACCAGTGCGGAATTCGGCGGCGCGCTCGGTGTCGCCTTACTCGGCAGTCTTGGAACGCTGGTCTATCGCATGACGATGGACCAAGTGAACTTAAGCGGGTTCAACGAGGCACAGGTCGTAGCGATCTCCGCGACGCTCGCCGGAGCGGTGGAGATCGCAAGGACATTGGGCGGTTCGGCGGAGCTTCCTTGGCTCGAGACGGCGAAACGCGGCTTCGCGCTCGGTTTTGCTGCCTGCTGCGCCCTGGCCTCGGTTACCCTTCTGATTTTGGCCGCCGTCGCTCACAACGTGTATGCAAGCGAGGCTACAGATGAAAACGATGCCCCGCGCTAGGCGGTTAGAATTGATCCGCGATCGAAATGCCATCGGCTGATCGCTCAAGGTCGCGGGGGCTGCCCTGCATCGGCGGAGGCCGAAAGTGTTTGCTCGTTCGTCGTTGCGCGGTGCCGCTGCCCTGATGGCTCCGAGAAGGTTCTCATAGGTGTAGAATATGCTGGTGTACTCATTCTTAAAGTGAAGCAGGACCAGTTCTTGTGAGACGACGTCTTGCGCCAGCCATCGGATAGCTTGCCCCGGTCGAGATTCACCTGGTCGGACGACGAGGAAGAAAAGAGCCGCCCCTGAAGCAAGCAATACGATCGGGCGATTTGCTTTGGCGTGCACGCCTCGCTTCGGCCGCAGGCGACGGCGGCGTACGGGGCACCGTTCGAGCCAAAACGCTTTCTCCTGGAGTACCTGTCTTCCCTATCTATAGGACCTTCAGGTTCTCGGCGGACGATTTGCCTGACCGGCGATCCTCGACGATCTCGTAGCTGATCTTCTGCCCTTCGCTCAAGTTGGTAAGACCCGACCGCTGGACGGCGGAAATATGAACGAACGTGTCGGTTGAGCCATCATCGGGCTGGATAAAGCCAAAGCCCTTGGTTTGGTTGAAGAACTTCACTGTCCCCGTCGGCATTTTCCGATCCTCATCTTGGAAACTCATTCAAATACATTGGAAGAACACTCATGCGTTGACAAGTGGCAACTTCAGTCCGTCCGGTCGTCGAAGTGCCTTTCTGCTGAGATCGGCTGCCGGTACCATCGACCTACCCGTTTCGCCGGCGGCGGCACACCTCAGCGAAAGATTCCCGGCTGCATCAGACATCGTCGGGACTGGGTGCGGCCATCTGCCAATTCCCTGCGGCTAGCCCGGACTCCTTCATGTTGGTGAGTCGATATATAGCCGTTATAAAGGATCGTGGCATGGTTGGCTCGATACGAATCGGAGTTCTGCATGAGCATTGAAGGCCGTCGGGTGGCTGTCACAAAAGCGTTTGGGCGCGCGCGCAGGCTCGGTCTCGAAATTGATGCCGATCCAGCCTTTCATGCCTTGATCGAATGCTGGGTCGCGGGTGAATTGACCATGCCTCAAGCTCGCGAGCGGTATCTCGCACTGCTGAAAGAGCGGGAAAAGTCCCGTCACGAGCGAGGACTATCTGTCCGCCCGGATCCTGCAGTGCCCGAAGAAGAGGCAAAGCCCTCGACGGGAGAAGTGGGAGCCGGGAACGAGCCAGTTCTGCAAAGCGTGCGAAAACGACGCCGGACGCGAAAGCCCGAATGACTGCCTTTCGTGAACTCCGGCCGATGATTTTATAATGGGTCGCAGTGGTTGACGTCGGAGGTGCTTGTTGCGAAGATGGGCTGTGGCGGCGCCTTGAAAGGGGCGGCCGGCGTCACCATGTCATTGTTACGCTTTCAGACGTTCGGGTTGCTGATTCCGCTGGCCCGGCCGGCTGATTGGCTAACTGAGAACCGCGAAAGTCCCGAATTCCGCCCTGGCGGAAGAGAATTGCGCTGAACGCTATTGCCTCGCGCATCCACGTTTAGGATACCTTTATGATAGACACGACCCGCCACACGGCGGAAAGCCTGTTCCGGCGCGCAGCGCCGGAGGGTTCGAATGCTGCCAAGCTGCAGGACATCCGCGCCAGGCAGATCCTCAAAATGAGAGAACGAAGGCCCGTCGAACGGCAGCAGCGGCTCGAAAATCGTACAAGGAGCGCCAACATCGTGACGCTCTCTGCCCGTAAGGAGCTTACGCATGGCGCCGTTTGATTATAGTGCTGCTGCAGGACTTTATCCCTGCAAGACGGTAAGGAGAACGAGCCACCTTCGATACAAAAGGTTTGAATCAGCTGCTGAAGCGCTCCGCTTTGCGATCGAGGACATGCCCGCCTCGATGCTTCGCGGTGCCGTTCTGGAAGTTGAGGAAGCCCGCTTCGATGGTCAGCAGATGCAGACGTTTTACGAAGCCGATGGATATCCTCTGCCCAGGCGGCGGAAGAACTGAAGCGCGTATGATGCCTCAATCTGGCTGGCGCGACCTGTCTCCTTGTATTCTACCAAAAGTAGTATAACTTTAGATGCCAAAACAAGAAGTTGACGTGACGATCAAAGCGTCTATACTCGCGCCATCGATACTTTGTTTGCCGATATTTGTTTTTGCTGCGCCTCGCGCTTCGTGACGAACTTCCCTCTCTCAAAAGTCGAAAAACCGCTGTGCATCGCCCGGCGGTAAACAATGTTGCTAAAGAAAGGTTCGTTATGACGACTGGTACGGTTAAATGGTTCAATTCGACCAAAGGTTTCGGCTTCATCCAGCCTGATGACGGCAGCGCCGATGTGTTCGTTCATATTTCGGCTGTCGAACGTGCAGGCATGAATTCGATCGTCGAAGGCCAGAAGCTCGGTTTCGAGCTTGAGCGCGACAGCAAGTCGGGCAAGATGTCTGCCAGCCAGCTCAAGGCCGCCTGAGCCTCAGCCGCCGATGACCGCAGATGTATCGGTACGGCGGCACGAAGCTTCAGGGGCCAGGCTTCGTGTCTGGCCCTTTCCGTTCTGAAGCTCCTCCAGGAGTGCACGATACCGTCACCACCGGCCTTCATTGGCTGCGCATTCATCCCACGCATGCTACTTTACGAGATCCAAAGGAATATCTGTTGAAACGTCCCACCGACAACGGCTTTACCGAGCGCCGCAATGCTGCGGCTGAGGCCAAACGAGAGCTTCTGGCAAAGTTTGCCTCCGCCCCGAAATCGGCTGATCCCGCCATGCAGGAGAGACTTGCCGCGCGTGATGCGGTGACCCAGGCCCGTGAGCTCCGTCGTGCCGAACGGGAAGCATTGAAGGCGGCACAGGAAAAGGCAGAGGCCGAATCTCGTCAGGCAGAGATTGCCGATCAGGTTTCACGCGCCGCGGCCGCCGAAGCCGCACGCAAGGCCGAACGCGATCGCCGTTATGCCGCACGCAAGGCTCGTAAATCCTGACGCGCAAACCACGGCGTTTATGGGCGCAAACAGGTCATGCGCGCACAGATGGTGCAAGATGCGCGAACAGGAAAAGCTTTTGATGAATGCAAATGTCTATACACCTGCCTCACTTGCTGAAGACAATGTCGCAGCTTGGTTGAAAACCCTGGCGAAATACCGTCAGCCGCGGGTTGGTCGCAGCGCCTTCGAGCTGATTGTCACCGTCATCCCGTTCGCAGCGTGCTGGGCTGTCGCCTATTTTTCTTTCGTTGACGGATTCTGGTACGGGCTGGCCGCGGTCATTCCGGCCGCAGCCTTCCTGCTACGCCTGTTTATGATCCAGCACGATTGCGGCCATGGCTCGTTCTTCGCCCGTCGCGGCATCGACGATTGGACAGGGCGTGTGATTGGCGTGCTTACGCTGACCCCTTACGATTATTGGCGTCGGGCGCACGCCGCCCATCATGCATCGGCTGGCAATCTGGATGAGCGGGGTGTTGGCGACATCACGACTCTGACGGTTGCAGAATACCGTGCCCTTTCGCCCATGAGACGGCTCGGCTATCGCCTCTACCGTCACCCACTCGTGATGTTCGGCATCGGCCCGGCCTGGCTCTTCCTCTTCAAGCAACGCCTGCCAATCGGAATGATGAATTCCGGAGCGCTTCCCTGGGTATCGACAATGGGCACAAACCTAGCTCTCGTCACACTCGCAGGCTTGATGATGTGGATTGCGGGGGTCTGGCCGTTCCTGCTGATCCACCTGCCGATCGTGCTTGTGTCGGGTGCGGCCGGCATATGGCTCTTCTACGTCCAGCATCAGTTCGAGGATACGCACTGGTCAACGGGCGACGACTGGCGGTTTCCGGAAGCTGCCCTTCACGGTGCGTCCCACTACGACTTGCCGCTGGTGCTGCGATGGATGACCGGCAACATCGGCATCCACCACATCCATCACCTGTCGAGCCGCATACCCTATTACCGGCTGCCCGAAGTGCTGCGCGATCATCCGCAACTTGCCGGAATCGGGCGCATTACACTTTGGCAAAGCCTGCAATGCGTCGGGCTTGTGCTGTGGGATGATCGACGCCAGAAACTCGTTTCATTTCGTGACGCGGCGACAGCGGCGGCTTAATTTCGACGCGCGGAATCGGGCTCGGTTCGCGGTGGAGCGGCCGTGGCTGTCTTCTAAAACAAGCGTGACCGGCGAAGACGAGACCATGAATGAGCGTCCTGACCGAGACTCCACTCCGTATCGGGACAAGCGAGCTTAGATGCTCGATGAAACCGATCCGTGGAGGACCACGCGATTGCGACCGGCCTGTTTCGCAAGGTAAAGCGCTGCATCGGCCTGACGCTGAAGCTGCTCGGGCGATGCAGCCTCTGCGGCTGGGGCCTGTACCGCCACTCCAATGCTCAAGGTGACGTAGGGGGAGACGCGCGATCCAGGATTGGGAAACGTGCCGGCTTCGACGCTCTTGCGAATTTGTTCAGCCACAGCGATGGCTCCGCGCGCGTCCAACCCTGGAAGCAGAACAAGGAACTCTTCGCCGCCGTAGCGCGCCACATGGTCCCGATCGCGCCTCACGCAGTCCTGGATAATATCGGCAACTTCGACGAGACAGCGATCACCCTCGGCATGGCCGAGACGATCATTCAGGTTCTTGAACTCATCAATATCGCACATCAGCATGGCTGCGCCTGCAGGGCATTTGGTGCCGCCGCCCCAGAGCCGATCGAGTGTTTCCATCATCCAGCGCCGGTTTGCGAGCCCGGTTAGGGGATCGGTTCTTGCGAGATGCTCAAGTCTGCCATTTGCGTCTGCCAGTTCAGCGACACGGCAGCGGTCTCGAAGCTCAAGTAGGAAAGTCTTCTGGGCAAGGATCGTCATGGTCCGTCTGGCAACGACCGTTGCAATGATACCGCTGGCAAAAAACAGCGTCGCAGCCACGGCGCTGCCGATTTCAAGGCTTGGGTTCAGCAACTGAAAAACGAGATAAAGGCCGAGCGCCAAAACGGCGATCGTCACCGTCCAAGCCAATGGTATACCAAAGATAATGATGGCTGTAATCGCCACGAACAGCATGATGTTCAAGTGCCGCTCGTAGAACTCGCCACCCGCGCTCACGCCCACCAATGCGATCGACAAGAGAATGAGGAACATGCCGGCAATCAGCGATAGCCCTTGGAGCCAGGGTGCGCGCGGCTTTTGCCAAACAACGGCGATGGCCATAGCGACTGCCGGGAGGATGCTGCTCGGCGGGAGCATCGGCACGGTGACGGCTCTTGGAAGCATCAACATGTTGAGCGACAGCGTCAGCACATCCAACAAAGCTACCCATACCATCCAGGCGCGAACGATCTTGGCCGTTCGCGACCAGGAGCGCTCCCGAAACAGGCGACGAAGCTCGCCTTTGAGACGGATGTCACGCGTACGGCGGGTGAGAAGCCGTTCAATTTCCGCCATCGCAGCTGGGTCCTGCACGTGGAGCGGCACCTGTTTGGACGGATTCAACGAACCGCTCGGAACTGCATTCTCCCGGGACTCCACTTGAACCCAACCAGCGGGATATCCGCCGCCGGCAAACATGGCCGGGCGCCCCGACGATGGGATGCCCAGACCGCCA
>NZ_JABEPH010000547.1:0-2724 GCF_013004495.1 Rhizobium sp. SEMIA 4085 | reverse complement strand
TCGTCGATTTTGGCACCGACGATATCGTCCGATTGAACAGCTATGGGCTGTCGCGCTTTGATCACGTCGTAAGCCACCTCACACAGGAGGGAGCAAACCTGCGACTCGATCTCGGTGGCGGAGAAAGTATCGTTTTTGCGAACAAAACCGTCGCCGACCTCAGGGCGGATCAGTTCCAGCTGACGCTCGACCGGTCCGCACTTACGCTCACATTTGCCGATGAATTCAACAGCCTGTCGCTGCGCAACGGTGACCAGGGCATCTGGGATGCCAAATTCTGGTGGGCGCCGGAAAAGGGCAGCACGCTCCCCGGCAATGGCGAACTCCAGTGGTACATCAATCCGTCCTATTCTGCGACCTCGGCCGTCAATCCCTTTTCCGTTCAGAATGGGGTGCTGACCATAACAGCGGCGCCGGCCTCCGACGCAATCCAATCGCAGATCAACGGCTACGATTATACGTCGGGCCTCTTGAATACGCATTCCTCCTTCGCTCAGACCTATGGCTACTTCGAAATGCGCGCCGACATGCCGACCGAGCAGGGTGCCTGGCCGGCTTTCTGGCTGCTGCCTGAAGATGGTTCGTGGCCGCCGGAACTCGACGTCGTCGAGATGCGCGGGCAGGATCCAAACACTGTCAACGTGACAGTCCACAGCAACGAGACCGGCTCACGCACCTCGGACTGGACGCCGGTCAAGGTCCCAAGCACCGATGGCTTCCACACCTATGGGGTCTTGTGGAACGAAGATCAGATCGTCTGGTATTTCGACGATGTCGCCGTTGCCCATGCCGATACGCCAGCCGACATGCATGATCCAATGTACATGCTGGTAAACCTCGCCGTCGGCGGCACGGCCGGAGCGCCGGGTGCGGGGTTCGCCGATGGGGCACAGATGAAGATAGACTACATCCATGCCTATTCGCTCGATGATGCCCCGGCCACGGCCAGCGCCCAATCCGCTGCAACGGACTGGCACATATGATCGTCGCGAGTCTCAAGGGACAGACTTGGTTCCGAGCGCTTCGCCGGTGAGCGGATGGTGCACTTGAGCGCCATGGCCATGGCGCTCAATCTGCCGCTTGGACGCGGCGCGTAAGGCTGACTTATTCTTAATATATTATAAACTCAGGATATTTTACCTTGGATCGATGAAGGGTCTCCGAACATCGATTCTTTCTTGCCTTTGTCTGCTTGTTTTCATCGCTGAAGCAGGGGGGCTGCTTGCGGCGGATGTGTCGCCCTGGAGGAGGTCAAACAACGCGCTGGTTGTCGACGCCTATGAAATGAATGCGATCGATTGGCAGGCATTGCTCAAGGACCAGCGCGTCGCGGCCTTTATTTCCAAGGCGTCGGATGGTCTACCTGAGAGCTTCAGCTGCGAGGGCGCGCACCGTGGAGACACGTTTGCGCATTGCAAGACGATGTGGCGGAAATACGCGGTAAGCCGCGAGCTTTACACGAGCCGCCGGATGATTGCCCGACAGAACGGCTTGCTCTGGGGTGCCTACCATGTCGGCCGGCCCGGCAATCCCATCGACCAGGCCAATCACTTCCTCGACTATGCGACGCCGGATGCGGACGATCTGATGATCCTCGACATCGAAGGCATCGACCACGATCGGTTCATGTCGCTCGAGGATGCGCAGATTTTTGTCGGGCACATCAGGGCAAGAACTGGACGCTATCCGATCCTTTATACGAACCATGATACGGCACGCTATATTGCCGCATATCGGCGCGACTACAGTGTACTGGCCAGGCTGCCCCTTTGGTATGCGCGTTACAAGCCGGACATCCGCAAGGTCTTTCCGCTTGGGAACTGGCAGAACTATTTTCTCTGGCAGGTTTCTTCCGCCAGCAACTGTTCAAAACGGCGTTGTCCTTATCGCGTGCCGGGCACGCTGACCGCTATCGACGTGAACGTCGCAGCAATGTCCAAGGAGGAATTGCGGCGTGCCTGGCCCCACGGCGGTCTCCTGCGTGCTGCCGAGCCCGATCCTCCGCTAATCCTTGCAAAGATCGAATTCGGCTCCGTGCCGCTTGAAGCGCCACAAACTGACCCGATCGTAACGTCTTCGATCTCGCCGGACCGCCGCTGACGAGCCCTTGATCGACCCGTCGCCAGTGGCGTCCAATCGAACCGGTTCTTCAGGGCATGCCGGATGGTAAAGAGAAACACCCCGTTAACCAATGCAGCCGGAAGTGGGGCAGGCCCGGAACGGTTCTGGGATGAAACCGTTCCCGCTGCGGGAGGTGCTGCGTCATGAAAAGGGCTATCTGGGATACCCCAATCACTCTTGAGGATCCGGTAACGGGCATTATGCGAACGGTCAAGACCGTGCGGCAAGCCAGGTCGATGCTTGATCGTTCCTGGCCGGCTTATCATGGAAGCCAGTACCGACGAGCAGAGCAGATATGTGACGACGCTCTTAAGGGCGGGTGCGACGGGACCAAAGCCCGACAAGCATTCATTGCTGCAGCGGTCGAAGCGCACTTCCGTTTGAGCTGACAGAACGTTCCGCCGCCGTATGGGCAACCGGCAAACCAGCGCGGGCTAACGTCCGACAAAGACGTGTATGCTGCCGTGCGCAGGCAGTCCGCGATAGATCAGCGGCTGGTGCTTGCGGCAGTACCATCGTGTGGCGCCGGTGCTCTCCTCGAAGCCGTAACAGCCCCATTGCGTGCAACGGATGCCACTTGCATCTTCATGGTCGCAGTAATGG
>NZ_JABEPH010000546.1:0-2728 GCF_013004495.1 Rhizobium sp. SEMIA 4085 | reverse complement strand
GGACACCTTGGTGGGCTGGGGCGCGGGGTGCGGACGCCACGCGATTAATGACAGGATTTGGACGGCCGGCCGCACGCCCCCCCCCGTCGCGAGACCCGCCGAGCCCGGGGCGGCGCCCAGGGGGGTGGTACTGACCCCCGCCCCCCCCCCGGGGGGGGGGCCGCCGCTCGGGGGGGCACTAAGGACCCGCCTCTTTACTCGCCGCACCAATGGCTGCGAACTGACCGCCGAGGGCGAAGTGTTCCTCGCCTCGGCAGAGCGGATGGAGACGGAAATGCTCGCCGCGCAGGCCAACCTCGGCCGCACAGACACGGCTATCGCTGGCACGGTCCGCGTCGGGGCGCCGGACGGCTTCGGCGTTTCCTTTTTGGCGCCGCGTATCGGACGGCTGATCGAGCGTCATCCGGAGCTGAAAATCCAGTTGGTGCCGGTGCCGCGCTCTTTTTCACTCTCGCAACGCGAGGCGGACATCGCCGTCACGCTGGAACGGCCCGAACAGGGTCGCCTCGTATCCTCGAAGCTGACCGACTATACGCTGGGGCTCTATGCCTCGCGCGGTTACGCCGAACAAAACGGCCTGCCCGACAACAACGAGGCGCTCAAGCAGCATCGCCGCATTGGTTATGTGGAGGACCTGCTCTTCTCTCAATCGCTGAATTTCACCGGCGAGGTCATGCGCAACTGGAGTGCTTCCTTCGAGATCTCCTCGGCGACCGGTCAGACCGAAGCGGTGCGTTCCGGCGCCGGTATCGGAATCTTACACGACTACATCGCCCGGCAGTATGACGAACTGGTTCGTATCCTGCCCGATGTCTCGATCCGGCGTGCCTACTGGACGACCTATCACGAGAGCGCCCGCGATCTGGTGCGCGTACGCACCGTCGCCGACTTTCTTCAGGAACTGGTCGGCGCGGAACGGCAGATATTTCTCTAACCGCCGGCCTGCTTTGGTGGCGCGTCGTTTTCGTCCGGATTGGGATTGGGCGTCTCGTCCGGCAGGCGATCGGGATCCGGCTCCTTGACAGGCGGCTCCGGTTTCCAGCCAGGTCCGGGCATCGGCGGCTGATCGGGGATAGGTTCGTTGGGAACGGACATCCTGCTCCTTCCGTCTTCGATTTGCTTACTTGTCGGGTTTCAGGGCTTCGGCCGCACGCATCGGCATGCTGTCGATGATGGCAAAGAGTTCGCCGTTGCTCACCGGCTCGCTGACCTTAAGCTTCACCGTGCCGTCCTTGCCGACAAGGGCGGCTCCGAATTCACCAGTCTCGGGAGCCCCAAGCTCCTTTCGAAGCGCCCCTTCATTCAGATTGCCGCCTGCGCCGAAGATCGACTTGACCGTGCTGCCGGAAATCTTGAGAACGACCATGTCGCGCTCGCCCAAGCCGGTGCGATCGGCAAGCAGCTGGTTTTCCTGGCGCGCAGCGCGGCTATTGTCCCTGTCGGCGAAAATCACCAGAACCCGGCTCTTCCACCGGAACGTTTCGAGGCTTGCGACCGGCGCCTGAGCGCCGTCCGTCTCCTCGACCTTGGTTGCACCGTAAAGAAACCTTTTTGACATTCTCATTTTCTCTCCCGTCGCCTGTAAAACGGCGGGAGGATGGGCAGGTTCCATCATTTCGCAGAGCATGGCGCAAAGCCGAAAAAAAGCCGGTCAAATTTGACCGGCTTTTTAGTTCGTTCACAGTGTAGCCTTACAGAGGAACGAAATCGGACGGCGGAACCTGCAAGGCGGCAGCAATGCGTCGCAATTTTGCAGGATCTGCATTTTCCCCATTTTCGATTTCGATGATTTCATTGGTGACGAGGCCACAGGTGACCGCCAGATCATCGACGCTGTACCCAACGGCCTCACGCGCTTTCCTGACCTCGGCGGCAACATTCATCGCGGAAACCACCGTCGCTTTGGATTCATCCAGATTCTTGAGAGAAATGGACATTAAAGTCTCCTTCTAAAAGCACTCTGATGTAACCCCCGGCACAAAATGACATTCCGGCTCACATTTTGCAACGCAATATAACACAAAGTTTACCTGTGCTGCGTTGGCTAGATAGGGAGCCGGTGCCAGAGGGCAATAGTTCAGCAGATAACAGGCCGGACGGCCGAAGTGGATCTGCCGAATTTCGGTTTTTTGAGAGGAATGGTACGGTTGGGTGGTCTCGAACCACCGACCTCAGGTGCCACAAACCTGCGCTCTAACCAACTGAGCTACAACCGCACAAATCGCGCCTGGCGCGACGGGGGTCACATACGAGGACTTGGAAATTAATTCAAGTCCTATCTCCCCTCAATGTACAAAAAGGCCGGACATACGGTCCAGCCTCTTGTTTTGATTGCACCCGTATGGGATCAGGCAGCCTTGAAGGAGGCCATGACCTTTTCGGCGGCTTCCTTGCTGGGCTTTGCGAGCTTCTCGGCAACCTGCTTGGAGGTTTCCTGCATCGACTTCGCTTGCTCGACGGTCAGTTCCGCCTGCTTGCGCAGAAAAGCAGTCTGAAGTTCGACGAGTTCTGCGATCGACTTCACACCGAGCAGAGCTTCCATGTGCGAGAGGGAATTTTCAGCGTTCGTGCGGAGTGCGTCGATCGCCTTCAGGCCGATTTCGACCGTGCCGGCCTGCGCGGTCTGAACCGTGGCTTCGAGGGTCTTGCCGGCATCTTCGCCGGCGGCCTTCATCTTTGCATAGGCCTCACGCGACTGCTGGGCGCCTTTTTCTGCGAAGTCGCGGAA
>NZ_JABEPH010000545.1:0-2731 GCF_013004495.1 Rhizobium sp. SEMIA 4085 | reverse complement strand
ATCCCATCCTGAGCGAGGGAGCTTATGTTCGGCGGCGGATTGCCAGGACCAGCCGTACCACAGGGAGTTCTTATCTCGCCGGAAATATATTGGCCGCTGTTGCAGGGCAGGTTGTTCACGTCGAGAAAATAACTTCCTCTCAGAGAGTTCTGGTAAGCTACAACCTCTTTAACCGACAGCGGCGCCGAGAATATCGTCACTCCCTCAAATCCGGGCAATGCCTCTGTCGGCTCGATCATCGGCCGGGTTTGCCCGGGCACACCGGCAGCGCCAATAAGCCACGGCCCGACCGATCCGAATATGACGGCCTTCGGCCGGCCGGTCGGCGTACCAGTGTCGAAAGGGAAATGCGGGAAGCCACCGTCAAGCACGGCCTCATCCCACTGGTAAGCGGTAAACGCCAGAAAATAGGTATACGGCGCGAAACGGTCGATGCGAACCTTGCCGTCTGGTGTGAAGGTATAGTAAATCCACTCGGTTCCCGAGAACTCGCCTATTGGTCCCAGGAGATTCATATCCCAGGGCTTCTGCCAATAAGCGGTTTGCGCCATCTTCCCTTGAAGCAAGCTTTTGGCAAAAGACCACTTTTGCCCACTTAAACTGGGCTTGGCCCCCAAAGCGAATGATAAGTATGCGTCGTTGGAATTGGAACTCAATAGGGATAGCGCGCTACCGCCATTGTCAACGGTATTATCACGGGTCTTTTCGACCAAAAGGACTGTGAAACCCGTGGCCGGGCTAATCGACGCGATCTCCCTTGTCTCGATCGACCAGCTTGGCGGAAAGTTAAAAGACGTCTTATTGGTATAGAAGTCAAATGCCTGCTTTGTATTATCAGGCACCGGATAATCTGCCTCTGCCGCAGAGTCGTGTATATACAGCTTCGGATACTCGCCAAAAACAGGCACGACCTTGGGGGTGAGTGTCTGAGACACCTTTACCGACGCGCTTTTAAGGCAGTCAGCCTGATCGGCGCATGAACCAGCGTGGCTTGCACCAGCAGCGAGACACGCCATGATGAATAGCGGTAGAGAGATTGTCTTTCCAGTTTTCATTGGAAGTTCCTCTTTGAAGCGTAGGTCTTACATTCAGCGACTCAGTTCGCTGGTGTTGCGGCGCCCTAACGCGCGCAGCATGTCGCCAACCACGTCGGGCCAGTCAGTGGTGATCAGATTGGTACGATTGACGATCGCCATTTCCGGATCGCCGCGATAGTCTGGCACGATGCCTCCTGGAGCGGTCGATGTGGGATCGGAGTTGTGCCCGAAGCA
The DNA here is from genome assembly GCF_013004495.1 of Rhizobium sp. SEMIA 4085. NCBI lineage: Bacteria > Pseudomonadati > Pseudomonadota > Alphaproteobacteria > Hyphomicrobiales > Rhizobiaceae > Rhizobium > Rhizobium sp. SEMIA 4085. Next base: position 1,460 of record NZ_JABEPH010000545.1, on the reverse strand, counting down.
GCATTTTCCAGCGCTGTTAGCAACGCCCTCCGGATAGTAGTTACTTTCATGATAGGTGGCGAAGCCCTGCTTTTGATCGACATAGTCGAAATACGCCTGAAGACCGTCACCTTTGTAGAATTGGTTCATTTCAAATTGCACGGGGAACGGCGCCACATTCCACTGATCGTAGATTGTGTCCTGGTGAGGATCATTATTGGAATCCTTCACGTTCTTGTCGTCCGGGTTTTCTACTATGATCAAACCGCCAATGACATTGGGATCGTAGGTGGTCCGATTCAGAAACGTGCCAATATCCACCGCATCTTTGGCTTTCAGCTTGAATACCACAGCCTTGCTGAGCTGCGGATTTTTCTTGGCCGCGAGGATGTCAAGGCAACGTTGAGTGAGTTCGATGGGATCAGTGGGATCCTGATCGTCCACCGCCCCTTTCACATCGACGATCATCACATACCCATGCCCATCATCGGCGACGTATTGGGCGAGCAGATCAAGCGCTGCAGAGGACGTCGAGAACTTCGCCGTGCGCCCCTGCGAGTCCTTAAACACGCGTCCATGACGGTCGCGCAGATCGGCTTGCTGTATTTGCGAATAGTTCTGATTGTACAGCAGGCCGCTTCCGGTAGATTCCCGCTCGATCCTGTAGTCGTGAGAAAGAATGACTTCCTTGTCCGCGGTAATGCGGGCATCGACCTCCACGGTCTCGATCTGTGAATTCCAGGCATCTTGCAAGGCGTAGGCTGAATTCTCGGGATAGACCTCCCAAGATCCGCGATGCGCAGATAGCAGAACCAAGTCCTGGTCGGGTTTTGGCAATCTGAACATGTTTCTTGTGATGGCGCTGACGAGATATGGTGAAGGCTTCACCGGAAGCAACGCCTCTGCCCCGGCATGGGATGAGAAACACAAGGCAAAAATTGACGTGGAAATAAGTGATGCATGCATGATCAATCCCCAGAAAAATAACGTTCGCAATCGCGCTGTTTTTACCTCATTGCTTTCAGCCGTCGTCCAAAACGACGTCAAGATAGTTTCCTTCTCGGCCACAACCTTGCAAGGGTCGTCGTGGCTGTATGCGACATCACGGCGAGGCCCACCCTTGTTTGAGCAGGTCTGGTCTTATCGCTCGGGACAAGCGGCCCGGAGTTGCACGCTCTCCTGCGCATCAGAATACCCTTCCCTGCGGTCTCACCTCCACTGCTCTATCCGGCGGGGACACGGCCGTCATGGCTGCCGTACGAAGCGCCCTCCCCACGCACCGCTCTGCGAGCCGATTGGAGATCTGCCATCGCCGTCCGCCGTGACAAAATCACCAAAGCAAGTTGTATGCCGGATTGGCGCACCGTTTGCGCTGCACCACTTGTCGGTGCCGGCGGCCCGAATCTGGCGACCCCTTTGGTCGGGCTTCCAACATTCTTGTCCAGCTTCGGACAAAAGTAGGTTTGCGGGTAGACACACGC
>NZ_JABEPH010000544.1:0-2782 GCF_013004495.1 Rhizobium sp. SEMIA 4085 | reverse complement strand
GGCGGGCAGCCCAGGTCCGGCGGTGCAGCCAGATCATCATCATCGACCTGAACGAGCAGCGTTTGGCCATGGCTAAGACGTTGGGCGCGACCCACGCTATCAACGGCAGGGACCCAGACGTCGTGGAGCAGATCCACGCCTTGACGGGCGGCGGTGCCGATTTTGGGATCGACGCCGTGGGTATCATTCCCGTCATCCTGAACACGATCAAATGCACGCGGGCAGGGGGTCATGTCGTCCTCCTCGGGCTCGACGCGCTCGGCAAGGATATTCCAATCCCGCTGGACCTCATGGTCTTCAACCGGAAAATTCAGGGTGCCATCCTCGGGGATCAGATCCCGCAGCTCTTCATCCCCCAACTGGTCGAACTAAACCAGGCCGGCCTGTTCCCGTTCCAGAAGCTGATCACAAAGTATCCGTTCGAGAAAATCAACGAGGCCATCGCCGATGCCGAAGCTGGCCGCGTGATCAAGCCCGTCATCGTCTTCAATTAGGAGCCTCCCACATGCCATCGAGCAAGTCCGACGAACAGCATCTCATCGTTGAGTTTAAAACATCGACGCGTAACCGGGACCGTGTCAACACACTGCTCCAGGAGTTTGTCGGCCCTGCCCGCGAGGAAGAGGGCTGCCTTTACTACAATCTCTACCAGCGCTCCGACGAGCCGAATACGTTCTTCATTCTCGATGGTTGGGCAAACGAGGAGGCAGCCGCGCGTCACGGAGAATCTGCGAACGTCAAGCGTGTTCTCGAACCGTTGCTTCCGTTGCTGGTAAGCCCCCCTTCCATCATTGTGAGCAGTCGCATCAGCGACTGAGCTTGCGATCGTGCAACACCGAAGGACGCGCTTCGATCCGAGGCGGGTTTTTTTCCAAAGGCTCGCGGGAGGACGAAATGGAGCATCGAGTTGTCATCGTGGGAGGCGGTTTCGCCGGCATCCAATTGGCCAAGGATCTCAAATGTCCAAACCTTTCGATCACGATCGTCGACAGACGCAATCATCACCTGTTCCAGCCGCTGCTCTATCAGGTCGCAACGACCGTCCTGGCGACCTCCGAGATTGCCTGGCCCATTCGCGCAGTCTTCCGTGGAAGGAAAGATGTCACAACGCTTCTTGGCGAGGTCGTGGGCGTCGATGTCGAGAAGCGGCTCGTCTCGCTCAAGGGCGGTCATGCCATTCCCTACGACACCCTTGTTCTCGCAACAGGGGCCCGTCCCGCGTATTTCGGCCGGGATGAATGGGAGCCTTTCGCGCCCGGACTGAAGGCGTTGGAAGACGCCACCACCATCCGCCGTCGCCTTCTCCTGGCGTTCGAAAAGGCGGAGCTGGAAACCGATCCCCATGCACGGGCGGCAATGCTGACCTTCTCGATAATCGGTGCGGGGCCGACAGGCGTCGAAATGGCCGGGATCATCGCCGAACTGGCTCAAAGGACGCTTGTCGAGGAATTCAGAAACATCGATACGACTTCGGCGCGCATTCTTCTTGTAGAGGCAGGGCCGCGTGTTCTGCCTGTTTTCCACGAGGCGTTATCGCAATACGCCGAGCGATCCCTTGCGTCGATGGGCGTCGAGGTTCGCATGGGACGGCCGGTAACCGACTGCACCGAGGAAGGTATATCGATCGGGGACGAGTTCGTCCCGAGCCGTACGGTCATATGGGCGGCGGGCGTGCAGGCATCCAAGGCCGCCGTGTGGGTCGGGGCGGAGACAGATCGAGCAGGGCGGGCTATCGTGCAGCCCGACCTCACGGTCTCAGAACACCCGGAGATCTTCGTTGTCGGCGATACCGCGAGCGTTAAGACCGGCGAGGGAATGCCGGTTCCTGGTATCGCTCCTGCCGCAAAGCAGCAGGGAAAATACGTCGCCCAGGTGATCAAGGCCCGCCTTAAGCAGCGCTCAGCGCCGCCTCCCTTCAAGTACAGGCATCTTGGTAATCTTGCCACCATAGGGCCAAGCTCCGCGGTGATCGATTTCGGCAGGCTTCGGCTCAAGGGCTCCATCGCCTGGTGGATCTGGGGCCTTGCCCACATCTACTTTTTGATCGGAACACGGAGCCGCATGGCGGTCGCGCTGAGCTGGCTTTGGGCATTTACCTCCGGACACCACTCTGCCCGCCTTATTACCCAGAAGGAGACGCTGAAGGACGAGGTCTAGCAGGGATTTATCAGTGACGTGGCGGAAGCACGCCACGCATTCGTGGGCATTGCGCGGAAAGACCTTGTCACCTGCAGCTATTGAAGGAACGAAACATGAGCGAGTTTTTGAAAGACAGTATTATCGTTCCACGGACCTCGACCGTGGAACGCGAGAATGGCGAGTGCGCTCGACGATGCTGCGCGTGCAAGCGTTGAGGGCCAAACGAATGCCATACGCGTCAGAGAGCCGCGTGTGAAAGCGTAGGACTTTCCGGAAAGATGCCGTTCCCCAGAGACATCCATGGGTTGTTCCATGGAAGGTCCAACTGTGGCACAGCCAGACTAAACCGACGCGCGCGCCAAAGACCTCGTGAAGCCCGACGTCGAAAAAGCCGATGGATTGTCCGTCGATCATCTTTCCATGTCCTCGTGGCTGCTTGGGGTCGGAGAGGCGGGAGACAACGTGATTTGGAGATAAGTGTGTGGTGGTTTCCCTGTTGAGATACGAACGAGTTGCTGGATCTCACGGTTTCACACATGGACCGTTTTCCGCGTGAAACGAGGATCTAAGACTCACAGCGCTTGCCGGACGCCGCCGACGGAAGGGTTTATCGAAGGAGGACAGACCGATGCCGGCTCTCATG
>NZ_JABEPH010000543.1:0-2788 GCF_013004495.1 Rhizobium sp. SEMIA 4085 | reverse complement strand
GGGGGCGGTGCCGTGCTTGGCTCCCGAATGCTGCCCGGCGATGTCGGCCGCGCTCGCAGGGCGCAGCGCGACAACCCTCAGATTGCCCAAGCGCTCGGTGTGAACCTGACGCGTGCTCGACTGTGGGCATTCGCGGTCAGCTCGGCGCTCGCGGGACTGGGCGGTGGGGTGTTCGCGATCGTCAGCGGCTTCATCAGCCCGGAGTCTTTCCTGGCGATCCTGTCGATCAACATCGTGATCGGCAGCATTGTTGGCGGCGTCACCAGCATCGTCGGCGCCTTCGTCGGCGGCCTGTTCATGGTGTTCGTTCCGAGTTGGGCATCCGACATCAACCTGAGCCTCGGCAATCTGATTTACGGCCTCGCGCTGATCCTCATCATGATGGTCGCACGCAACGGGGTGACTGGTTTCATCGAAAAATGGCTTTCGGTGATTTTTCGGAGGGCGGCCGGCTGAAATGCCCGCCATCGAACTGGGAGGAATTGAAATGAGACTGATCTCTATACTGAAGGGATGTAAGATGCAGCTGGGCGCGGCCGCGTTGCTCGCAGCCTCCCACGCAGGCGCCGCGGAACCGTCGCCAGGCATCACCGACGACACGATCAAGATTGGTGTGACAGGACCACTCACGGGTCCGGTCGCAGTCGTCGGGGGTGTCGCTGAAGGCATTCGGGCGCGTATCGAGCAGGGCAACGCCGAAGGCGGCGTCAAGATGGGCGACGGCAAGACACGCAAGATCGAACTCGTCATCGAGGACGATGGCCTTGATCCGCAGCGCACATTGGCGAATGTCCGCAAGATGGTGGAAAAAGACAAGGTCTTCGCCTTGGTCGGCACGGCTGCCACCCCGAACAACCTCGCAATCGGACGTTACATCACCCAGAAGAAGGTTCCGAACGTCTTCATGTATTCCGGGGTTGTCTCCTTGAACGCTCCCGAGTGGGAGGTTGGCTTTGTGCCATCGTTCTCGACCGAAGCGGATGCGTTCGCCAAGTATCTCGAAAACAACAAGCCCGACGCCAAGGTCGCCTTTTTGTATCTGAATACGGAAACGGGCCAAACCTTCATGAAGGCCTTCGACCGCGCGATCGAGGATTCGACGATCAAGGTGCTCGAACGTCAACCCGTGACGTCCCAGGATCCGACAGTCGAGACTCAGCTCAACACGCTGAAGGCATCTGGCGCCGATACGCTGATTGTCATCGCCGCTCCTCGCCAGGGCGGCGAGGCCATCCGCTTCCAGTCCGAGAGCGGCTGGAAACCGTTGACCCTGGTGACCAATCTTTCGTCTGCCTATCCGGTACTCCAGTCCGTTGGCCTGGAAAACGCAAAAGGCATCATCACCTCGGACTTTCTGAAGCCGATCATTAGCGACCAGAAGTCCGGTGATGAAGGCGTCGATCGCTATCTCGATGCCATCAAGGCGGCCAAAGTAAACTTCGTCTTCGCCAACACCATCGGCCAGACCGGCTACGCTATCGGTGATGCGCTTATTCAGTCGCTTGAAAAGCTTAAAGAACCGACTCGGGAGGAACTGATGAACGTCGTCCAAAATATGGACGGTTGGCAGAACCCGTTGCTTTTCGACGGCATCAAGATTTCGACCAAAGAGAAATCGGACTTATACCCGATCGAGGCACTTCAGCTCTATCAGTTTGATGGGCAGAAATACGTCCCGGTCGGCGGCGTCCTGGATTTCGAAGGAGATACACACGAGTAACCGTTAAGCTCCGTGTGGGTGCCGGTTACACCGGCGCCCTGCCCTTCCCCTGCTTCGGTCTGCCTGCATTCGGGCTGTGGAATTGTCCTCTGAAGCTGCAGTCCCTTCAACCCTCACAATCTACAGGAGATCCCATTGATCGATCAACGCACCGCCCCTTACGCTTTCTTGATATTGCGGCTAGCACTTGGCTTGCTGTTCCTCGCCCATGGAGGTCTGAAGATCTTCGTCTTCACGCCTGCCGGAACAGCGCAATACTTCGAAAGCCTTGGACTGCCTCCTGCCCTCGCATATCTGACGATGACTCTCGAGATGGCAGGGGGGATCGCCCTTATTGTAGGGCTTTATGCGCGGCTTGCCGCGTTGGCACTACTCCCAATTCTGCTCGGTGGGATCGTCTCGGTTCACGGCGCAGCTGGCTTTTTCTTCACCAATCCGAATGGCGGATGGGAATTCCCGGCCTTATGGATCGTCGGCCTGGCAGCGGTCGTTCTCGGCGGCGATGGCGCGCTGGCGCTGCGTCCCACTTTTCGAGAAAGAGCCGGCGCCTAGTCGACTTAGCCCACGTCTCTAAGGAGCCGTGGGCTCCGTTCGATCAGCCGCAAACGAGCCTGGCACGCCCCCCCCGCCCTGATGGGATCAGAACCTACGAACCCGCGCTTCGCGGCCCCGTTCTGAGATAGCTGCCGTTTAGCGGCCCATTGGCCAAGAGCGCCTCCGGCCTCATTTCGGCCGTCAGAAGCCATCTCCCTCTTTCTGTTGGCTGAAATCGCCGCCGCATCCGCGACGCAATCTAACGACCTGAGGCAGGGGAGATGGAGCGGTGTCGCCCATCGCTCTCCCTACATGGCTTGGTGACGTCCCATTGTTAGACTTAGCCGAATACCAGCGTAAATTCTAACGGCTACAGCGGCGCCGAGTTCTGGAACTTCGCCGGCTCGTCTGCAAACAGGTAGAAACCTGCATTCAATCTTCTTGGAACGCTACCTTGCGGCCCCGGCGGATGGCTGGGAGCAGCACGGCGGACAGGAGAACGGCAGCGACGAAAAGCAACCCAGCGCTCACAGG
>NZ_JABEPH010000542.1:0-2817 GCF_013004495.1 Rhizobium sp. SEMIA 4085 | reverse complement strand
CGGGTGATGCGGGGTGGGACAGTGCATGTATTCCCAGCACAGTTCGCGAAGGGGGGGGTGGCGCGTCAGCCCTGAGATCTCGGGCCGCGCAGAGCGGCGCGAGTTCACGACCCGCGTGTCTCCCGTGGCAGTTCGCAAAAACGGGCACGAGTCAAACCGGCAGCGTCACTTTGAATGACGAGGACGACACCCGGTTCATGGCGACGGCGTTCCATAACGCTGATAGATCGATTGGATTCCATCCAGGACTTCGCGCGACAGGCTGACTTCCACGCTGGCGATGCTGTGCTTTAGTTGCTGCACGGAGGTGGCGCCTACCAGGGTGCTTGCAACAAACGGCCGGCTTCTGACGAATGACAACGCGCCGTGCACCGGATCGATGCCATGTTCCCGGAAGAGCGTCGTATATGCGAGTGCCGCGTGCTGCGCCCTTTCACTACTGTAGCGGAAGAACCGTCCGAACAGGTTCAGGCGCGAGCCAGTTGGTCGCTGACCCCCCAAGTATTTGCCAGTCAGCGTGCCCATCGCGAGCGGTGAATACGCCAGGTGCCCCACCTGTTCACGCAGCGCCATCTCGGCAAGGCCGTTCTCGAAATCCAGGTTGAGTAGATTGTATGGATTCTGCATGCTTATCACGCGGGCTAACCCCCATGAGTCGGCGTAATGCAGGAACCGGGCAAGGCCCCAAGGTGTTTCGTTGCAGAGCCCGATGTGACGAACGCGACCGCTTTTGACGAGCGCGTCCAAAGCCTCCAGCGTCTCCAGGATAGGGACCGTGTCATCGTCGAGTTCATACTGGTGGTCGATTGACTGGAAGACGTTGGTGCTGCGGTCAGGCCAATGCAGTTGGTAGAGGTCGATATAGTCCGTCTGGAGCCTTTGGAGGCTGGCGTCCACGGCCTCGAACAGATTGGCGCGCGTATAGCTGACGCGGCCGTCGCGCACGTATGGTAAGTACGCTTTGCCTGCGCGAGCAGGCCCTGCGGCCTTTGTCGCAAGCACGACGTCTTGCCTGCGACCACTCTTGCGTATCCAGCTCCCGATATAACGTTCCGTCAGTCCATGTGTCTCGACGCGGGGTGGCACAGGGTACATCTCTGCGGTATCGACAAAATTTATGCCCGCATCCAGGGCTGCGTCCAGTTGCGCGTGCGCCTCAGCTTCCGTGTTCTGCTCTCCCCAGCTCATGGTGCCCAGACCCAGCATGCTTATTTTCAGGCCGCTGCGGCCCAGTTCGCGGGACTGCATCGCGCATCTCCTTCTTGTATGGGTGGCGTCAAGGCATCAGACGCCGACGAAACAGTGCCGCCGACAGGAAAAACGGCAATACCGCGTAGATGCAGAGCGCGCCGATATGCAGGCCCATGCTGTCGGCCGGACGGCCAAGCATGGCCGGACGAATGAGCTCGATTGCATGTGCCAGCGGCAAGAAACGTGCTGCCTGCTGAAAAACGTCGGGCAATTGAGTGATTGGAAAGACCGCGCCACACAGGAACAACATCGGTGTGAGGACGAGCGTCTGGTAAAACACGAAGTAGTCGTAACTGGGAGCAAGCGCGGTGATGACCATTGCCAGGCTCGCGAAGGCTAACCCGGTGAGCGCGATGACTGGCAGCGCATAGAGGATGGACGGCCACGCCGCATAGCCCAGCACGGCGGCAACAATTGTTATTCCCGTACCGGCGAGAAAGGCCTTTGTGGCTGCCCACGCCAATTCGCCAAGAACGATGTCGCCAAGCGTAAGCTGTGTGTAGAGGATTGCTTCCCATGTGCGCTGAGCGTGCATGCGAGCGAAAGCCGCGTAAATCGTCTCGAAGGTCGCAGAGGTCATTGCGCTTGTCGCGACCATGCCGCCTGCCAAAAACGCCACATACGAAGTACCGTCAACGCGACCTACGATGACTCCGAGGCCAAAGCCGAGACCGAACAGGTAGATCATAGGATCGGCCAGGTTGCCGAGAATTGACGCGAGCGCGACCTTCTTCCACGCCAGATAGTTGCGGCGCCATACTGCGATCCAGTTCCAAGCGTTGGCGGGCAGTGCCGCAGCACACAGTTCACGCATCGTTCATTTCTCCATCTCGCGCCCGGTCAGCCGCAAAAAAACATCCTCGAGATTTGGCGGCCGCTGCAGAAGACGCAAACCCGCATGCCCGCGCAGCTGCAGGCGCACCTGTTCCGGATCGGGCGCATAGCAAAAGAGTGTCTCGCCACTCACCTCGATGCGCTGCGCATAGGGGCTGATGAGCGAACGCAGTTCATGCGGATTGCCGCCGTAGATCTCGATCACCTGGCACCCGATCTGCTCGTCGATCAGCGCATGAGGGCGGCCTTCGGCGATCTTGCGACCTCTTTCGAGCACGCACAGCCGATCGCACAACCGCTCGGCCTCTTCCATGAAGTGGGTCGTCAAGATAATCGTTATGCCGCGCGCCAGTAGGGAACGCAGGCGCTCCCAAATCAGGTGGCGCCCGTGCGGATCGAGACCGGTGGTCGGCTCGTCCATTACAAGCAGCTGCGGATCGTTGATCAACGCACGCGCCAGCGTCAGGCGCCGCTTCATGCCGCCGGACAGTTCAGAGACGCGCGCATGGGCCTTGCTCTCCAGGCGGGCGAACTCGAGGAGCGACGGGATCACCGCTTCGACCTCGCGTGTGCTCATGCCGAAGTAGCGCCCGAACACCAATAGATTTTCGCGCACAGTAAACGCGAGGTCGAGATTGGCGAAATGCGGGACCACGCCGCTGCCCGCGCGGGCCAAGCGGGCGCGAGCCGGCAGCGGCCCGCCGTGCGCCGGAAGGTCCCCCCCCTCATGCC
>NZ_JABEPH010000541.1:0-2820 GCF_013004495.1 Rhizobium sp. SEMIA 4085 | reverse complement strand
CGGCGGATAACCTGCGACGTGCGAAGCGCATGTACTTCCACCCCCGGACCCCCCCCACAGGAAATCCCGAAGAACTGCCAGACAACAAACGGCCCCGAATTGCTGTGTGGGGACGATTCATTTGCCATGGCACGGGTTCCCGGTGTGCCCCCGACAGTCGGAGAGGCGGGACGGGCTCTCCTCACGATGAGCGGATGCTTCCCCGCCATTGGCATTGCTGCATTCTCGAAGGCGTCAGCGTCGCCCTATTCCCATGCCTTCGGCGAGGACTGTATTCGTTTCAATGACAGTGTTTTGGCTATCCTGAAAAATCGACCGGAGATCAGGACGGTTGCCATTTCAAGCCCTTTTGATGCCCCTGTATCGAGCGAATTTGTGCTGCTTAAGAGGAGCGGTGATACTTTCACGGAGAACGAGGTCTCTCTGGATGTAGCCGTCGAGGGCATCAAGGCTCTCGTCGAAGCCGTTCGAGCCCTGGGCAAGCGAGTGGTTGTTGTTACTCCTCCGCCAGTCGCAAGTTTCGATATCGGCGATTGCCTTGAGCGAAAGGCACGGGGAAGCGTTATTCTCGGGCGCTACAGCGACTGTAAAATATATGTCAGCGAATACCGCCGGTTCCGATCCCGCACTCTCGAGCTGTTGAACCAAGTGGCCTTGAAGGCTGGCGTAGAGGTGGTTTCTTACCACGACTTTCTCTGCGACGACACAACATGCAGGACCGAGATCGACGGCAAATTCCTTTACCGAGATAGCGGTCACCTTTCCTATGAAGGATCAGAGACCATCGCTCGTCAGACAAAACTTGCTCAAAGGCTGATCAGCGCTGCTCGTTAAAGCATGTTGGCAAATGGAAATCCTTCCAGTGACGAGGGAATGTAGTGCGCACCCTGGCGCCGAAACAAAAACCGATAGGAGACAAGATGCCAGATCAAATCGCAGATAACGTCATCGCCATGATCAAGAAAAGCGCCGCATCTAACGGCGCCGATTCCGCCTTGGGCCATGACGAAATAACAGCTGCAACCGAACTGACGTCGCTAGGGATCGATTCATTGGGACTGGCAGATATCCTCTGGGACATCGAGGAGGCCTACGGCATCAAGATCGAGGTTAGCACAGTCGATGACTGGTCAAATCTCCAGAGTGTCGGCGATCTGGTTGAAGCCGTCCGCGGCTTGGCCGCTAAGGAGGTTTGAATGGAAAGGCGTGTCGTCATTACCGGAATTGGTGGGCTGTGCGGGCTAGGAACCGACGCCGCCTCCATCTGGAAAGCAATGCGTGAAGGACGTTCGGCTATCGGACCCATCGCCAATTCAGAACTTCATGAGTTGAAAGGCATGATCGGCGCCGAAATCAAGGCGTTGCCGGAGCATGACATTAACCGCAAGCAATTAGTCTCCATGGACCGCTTCAGCTTACTCGCGGTGATTGCCGCACGCGAAGCCGCAAGACAGGCCGAACTCTCCATTGATGAAGGAAACACCTATCGCATCGGCGCAACAGTGGGCGTCGGCGTCTGTGGCTGGGATGCGATTGAAGAAAACTACCGTGCTATGCTTTTGAACGGCGCGAAGCGCGCTGCCATCCTCACTGCACCTAAGGTTATGCCGAGTGCGGCTTGCGCTCAGGTCAGCATGAGCCTCGGCTTGCGCGGGCCGGTCTTCGGCGTCACGTCCGCTTGTGCCTCGGCCAACCATGCGATCGCTTCGGCGGTGGATCAGATTAGACTTGGCCGTGCTGACGTAATGCTCGCCGGCGGCAGCGATGCGCCGCTTGTGTGGGGCGTGCTGAAGTCATGGGAAGCACTGCGCGTACTTTCACCGGATACCTGCCGGCCCTTCTCGGCTGACAGGAAGGGGGTGGTGTTGGGTGAGGGTGCGGGCATGGCCGTGCTGGAAAGCTATCAGCATGCCGCACGGCGCGGTGCCACAATTCTTGCTGAGATCGCCGGTGCTGGCCTCTCCGCTGATGCGTTCGACATCGTCGCGCCTGAGGTCGAAGGGCCGGAGGCGGCGATGCGCGCCTGCCTTTCTGATGCCGGGCTGAATGCCGAGGATGTGGACTACCTAAACGCGCATGGCACTGCCACCAGGGCCAACGATCAGATCGAAACTGCGGCGATCAAGCGCGTCTTCCGTCATCATGCCCACTCAATGTCCGTCTCTTCCACCAAGTCCGTTCACGCGCATTGCCTCGGCGCAGCGAGCGCCCTCGAAATGATCGCCTGTGTGATGGCGATCCGCGAGGGCGTCGTGCCGCCGACCGCAAACTATCGTGAGCCAGACCCCGATTGCGACCTCGACGTTACTCCCAATGAGCCGCGCGAGCGCAAGATACGCGTAGCGCTGAGCAACGCTTTTGCCATGGGCGGCACGAACGCAGTTGTGGCATTCAAGCTGGTATAGCAGGACAGACGCTTCACCGTCTGACTTTTAATATGCCATGCTTAACTCCAATCCTGGTAAACCGACCGATGGCTGCCGCGCTCATGGCCGGGCGATTTGGGCCATGCCTTTACACTTCCTGGCGGAAGCACGGCATCGCTCTCGCATCTCTTGACGGCTTCTTCCCGAACGGTTTCCACGGCTTCGTTGCCGGTTTCCAGATTGCGGCGTTTGTTTTGACTCGTTGAAATGACCGCCGCTGAGAAGACGCGGTCCGCAGCAACCTGCCAAAGGTGATCCATTCGATTCCGGCCCGCGTCGCGCTAACGCGCCAGAGCGGTTAACAGTGTCACACCTTCGACAATGTCGGAAACAGGTCAAGACACATGGCGGTCATCTCATTGTTTTAAAATGATGTTCTTGGTCTGGCACGGAT
>NZ_JABEPH010000540.1:0-2837 GCF_013004495.1 Rhizobium sp. SEMIA 4085 | reverse complement strand
GATATGTTAATGGCGGCGACCATCCATAGAGGCAGGAAGCGGCGAAGAATTTCGCGACACGCGCCTTTTTTGGGATGACGCCCGGGAAACCAACCGGTATGACGGAACTCAAAGACAACAACGGCCAAAGTCGAGACAATGCGCTGAGCAGGCAGCGCCCAAATCGCCAGGGGTGAGAACGCCAGCGTGATGCCGGCGACACCGCCCGCAAGGGTCGAAATCATATTGCGCTTGGCAAACGTCTTGAAGCCCAGTTCGCGCATTATGAGGGCATCCATCACCGACAGCCACGGCGTAAAGAGCAAAAGAAGGCCAAAAATCGGCATATAGTAACCGACCAGTGGCGCGTTCTCAAAGCCAGCGATCAAAGGCCCAGCCATGACCAACAGGAGCGCGACGGGTAAGGCGACCAAAGACAGGGATATGAAGGCCGCGTTTAAGCTCTTCTTGTCGAAATCACCACGCTGCAGGATCGCATCCATGCCGGCATAGCGGCCGTCATTGGCGATGAAGTCGGCAACAACAGCAGAGAGCGCGACTGCCCCGAAAACCGCCGGTTCCAGCATGCGCGCAAGAACCAGGAAGATGACAAAACCGGCGCTCTGCGAAAAGATCGCGTTGATGGTATTCCAGGCAATGCCATTTCGAAGTGCCGTTGCTAGCGACGTTTCAGACATGGACCGTCCCATCTGTGCAAGGTGTAACCGGCGCCGTTGCGCCGCCGCGCGCCATAATCAAGCATGTGCGCCTGGAAGACCAGGCCTGCCTCACGCCTGCAACCGGTACCAGTTGACAACGGTCTTGATTTTCCGACGCAGATCCTTGAGGAAATGGACCTTGCCAAGCTTAAGGACCTGCGCTCGATAGGGGGTCTTTTTCAGATAGCGGTAATAGGTCCAGATCAACGGATGCCATCCGTCCGTCGACCACGGTTTGTTGTGCTCCGTGAAGTGGATGATCTTTGGCCGGCGCCCTTTTTTCATTTCGGCTGCAGTTGCATAGCAGGGCTTGCCTTCCTGCGGCATCAGCATTCGGCGTTGGACGTTCCACAATATATCAAGCTGTTTCCATCGGCTCCAGAAGACAACGTTTAGAGCGCACTGATCGCCATACTCCATATCGTCGATGCGCGTTTCCAAAACAGTGATGACTTTGGAAAGATCATCACTGGCGCGCAGCTTGGTGAGATCCATTAGCAGTACACCGGAATTGAAGTAGCCAAGACGCTTGGGCTGCAGCTGAAAACGCTCGGCGAACGCCTCGCCGTCCATGCCGACGTCGCAGACCGCGCCGATTGCATGCTCGCCCAGATCGGAGGCATAGAGTTCCCGGATATCACCCATGACGACGAGGTCGGCATCGAGATAAAGGACTCGATCGATATCTGGCGGGGCAAGCTCGGCAAGCATCAAGCGATAGTAGCCGGCACGGCTGATATGGCGTTTGCCGGGCATTGCAAGGACACTTGAGGCTTTAATCTCGAGCCAATCAAACCGATGCCCTTTAGCGCAGCGTTCGAAGGTCGAACGGGCTTGGGGGGAAATGCCATCATGGACGATCAGAAAACGGAGTTTTGCGCCCGGCGCGTTAGCGATAAGAGATGCCAGCACAACAGCTGCGTGCGGCAAGTAAGTGGTATCGAGTCCAAAGGCGATTGTCACCTCCGGAGCTATTGGTCGCGGGCGGCTATATCGCTGCATTGCTGCCTCAAGTAGAGGTTCGGCAAGGGGGCGACCGTTCAGGCCTTCGGCGATTGACCGGAAACTGGCAGTCTTCATCGGCAAGGCGCCCATGGCAGAAGATGCTAGATTTCCTTCAAATGCGGGATCACTCATTACCCCTCCAAGCGGGAGCCTCATGCTCCTGTCTCATGTCATCGAAACGTTTGCCGCCTATTGCCAGCCCGGATATCCGGTCCAGGCGCGGCGCATGCCAAGCTTGACGCAAATCCAGTCCAGCACGGCATCGACGACGAGCATGCCGTTGACACCAAAGCCGGCCCTTGCAAGTGCATCAAAATGGGGTTGCAGATGCTCGCGGCCGCGATCTTCGCGCCACCAGGTCAGAATGCGGCGCACATAATAGCGACGAAACGCGAGAAGCTGGCGGCGGTAGTCGGTCCCGAAGGCGACCGGGCCGTGGCGCATGATCAGATCAAGGCCATCGCGCGTCCAGGCGCGTGTTTTGCCGGCATAATGTAAGGCAGTGACCGTATTGTCGTGCACACGGGTAAAGCCAAGCGCCTCATGCACGAAACCGAAATCGCTGATCGCCAGCATCCGGAAAACCGTATCGAGGTCCCAGCTGCCGTCCATGGCGCCGGCGAAAAGCGGTTCGAGCGAGTCAGTCACGCGCCGGCGCCACATCATCTGGACCGGCATTAAAATGCCCTGACGCAGCAGCGCCATACGCATGGCGTCCTTGCCGGGGAGAACCGGCATGCCGGGTGGCCAGAAGAAATCTTGAACAGCACCTGCGCAGTCATGAAGGCTACCAATGACCCCGACATTGGGAAAGGTTTCGCCGAGTGTGGCCATCTTGGAGATCGACGTCGGGCTAATCGTGTCATCGTCGCAGAGATAGCGCACGTAGACAGCCTCCTGTGGTACCAGGCGATAAGCTTTCGTCCAGTTTTCACGCTGATCCAGCGTCTTTTCATTGCGGAAGCGAAGGACAGGGATGCGCTTGTTCAAATAGGCGGAGACGATTTCTTCGGTATTGTCGCTGCTGTTGTTGTCGAGCACGACGTGAACAAGATTTGGCCAATCTTGCTGCTGGACGGATTCCTTCGTTTTAGCCAAGACCCGTCCGCCATCATACGTCTGGTTCACAATAGA
>NZ_JABEPH010000052.1:0-22478 GCF_013004495.1 Rhizobium sp. SEMIA 4085 | reverse complement strand
CTTCGACGAACCTCGCGCTGGAACCGGGGGATATCTCGCCGGAAGAGTTGATCCGGAGCGTCGGGAACGGCTTCTACGTAACTGAGCTTATCGGCCAGGGTGTCAACATGCTCACAGGCGAGTATAGCCGCGGCGCGACCGGCTTCTGGATCGAAAACGGCGAACTGACATTCCCTGTCTCCGAAGTGACGATCGCCTCGAACCTCAAGGAGATGTTCATGCGTGTGACGCCCGCAAACGACATCGATCGCAAGTATGGCGTAGCGGCCCCCACGCTGGCGATCGAGGGAATGACGCTTGCGGGACGCTAGAGCGCCCTGACCTTGTTGGAATTGGATTGATGCAATGTGTGACGTTCGAACGGCCCGCTGGCAAAGCGATCTCGAATTGATCGCCGATGCCGCAAAGCAGGCGGGTGATGTTGCTCTCGGTTTCTTCAATCAGTCGCCGGAGGTCTGGTGGAAAAATGGAGGCCGCTCGCCCGTCAGCGCTGCCGATTTCGCCGCCAACGAAAAGCTGGAATCCATCCTGCGCCTCGCCAGGCCGGATTACGGCTGGCTTTCCGAAGAGACCGAGGACAGCGCCGCCCGTCTGTCGGCCGAGACGCTTTTCGTCATTGATCCGATCGACGGCACGCGCGCCTTCCTCGGCGGCTTGGATCTCTGGTGCGTCAGCGTCGCCGTCGTCCATCGCGGCAGGCCGGTTGCCGGAGTTCTCTATGCTCCCGCCCTCGACGAGCTTTTCGAGGCGGTCGAAGGCGGTGCCGCGATGAAAAATGGCGAGCCCATTGCCGTATCGGCCAACGGACCGGATACCGTCAGTCGTTTTGCGATCGGCGAAGACATCCTGAAGGCGTTCCCCGATCCCTTCCGGCGGAAGATCGAAAGGGTGAAGCATGTGCCCTCGCTCGCCTATCGCATCGCGATGGTCGCGGACGGCCGTCTTGAAGGTACCTTCGTCAAGCGCAATTCGCATGATTGGGATCTTGCGGCAGCCGATCTCATCCTCGAACGCGCCGGCGGCCGGCTGACCGATCTCGATGGACGCTCGGTCCTCTATAACCGTTCTGAGGTTAGTCATGCCGAGCTTTGCGGCGCTGCCGGCCCTCGCGTTGCGGAGTTTCTCGAAGGGCTTGCTGAAATACGAAGCAGTTGACGTTTGCGTCAAAATCCCGCAGATGAAAGCGCGGAGGAGACCAGTAGAGAAAGAGAAGAAAATGACGGAATCTGGCGGCAAAAAGCAGCTCTTGCATCTCGTATTTGGCGGAGAACTGGAAAGCCTGACCGATGTTCAGTTCCGGGATCTGAATGATCTCGATATTGTCGGTATTTTTCCGGATTACGCCTCGGCGCTAGGGGCCTGGAAGGCCAAGGCGCAGTCGACCGTGGACAACGCACATATGCGTTACTTCATCGTCCATATGCATCGCTTGCTCGATCCGCAGGACAAGGCTGGAAATAAATAATTTCTCAGCATCTTACGCGCCCGATGCCGCTCCATTCGGCAGGGCCGTCTTTGCGCATCGTTAGATACGCGCCACAGGCGATTGACGCATTCTGAACAAATTACTCGGTCATTCCGGCGGCAACAATAATTGGGGAATGGGTTTGATGTCGATCATCGCTGATCGGAGGCATTTTAAATGAGTTCGCCAAGAGCGCGGTTCGCGCTGGGCGTCTATAGGACGGCAGGGGTCATCGCCTCTCCGATCGTCGGCGCCTATCTCGCCTACCGGACCGCCAAGGGCAAGGAAGAGCGTGCGCGCCGCACGGAGCGCTTTGGCTATGCCAGCGCAAACCGGCCGCAGGGTCCGCTTGTCTGGTTTCATGCTGCGAGTGTCGGTGAGACCAACGCCGTCATTCCGCTTATCCGCGAAATCCGCCGCCGCGACATTCATGTGATCCTGACGACGGGCACGATCACCTCGGCAAGGCTCGCCGCCGAGCGCATGGGCAATGAGGCGATCCATCAATATGTACCGCTCGACCTGAAGCCCGCCGTCAGCCGCTTCCTCGAATACTGGCAGCCGGATTGCGCCATCATTGCAGAGTCGGAAATCTGGCCGGCGACCGTCATGGAACTCGGCCGCCGCCGCATTCCGCAGATCCTCGTCAATGCGCGCATGTCGGATCGCTCCTTCGCGCGCTGGCAGCGTCGAACGGCCATTGCCGAGGCGCTGTTCGAGAACCTCGCGCTTGTGATCGCGCAGTCGGACATCGATGCCGAGCGTTTTCGCGATCTCGGGGCAAGGCACGTGACGACCTCCGGCAATCTCAAGGTCGATACGGATGCACCTCCTTATGACGCATCCGTACTCGCCCGCTATAAGAAGCAGATCGGCGATCGCAAGACTTGGGCTGCGATCTCGACTTTCGACGGCGAGGAAAATGCCGCGGCGGTTGTTCATCGCACACTGAAGGAGCGCAACGGCCAGCTGACGATCATCGTGCCGCGCCATCCCGAGCGCTCCGACGAGATCGAAGAAATGCTCGTCAAGCAGGGCCTCAAGGTTGCTCGCCGCACGCGCGATGACCTACTCTCGCCGGATGTCGATATCTTCCTCGGCGATACGATCGGCGAAATGGGTCTTTACCTGCGGATGACGGAAGTCGCCTTCGTCGGCCGTTCGCTCTTTGCCGAAGGCGGACAAAATCCGCTCGAACCCGCCATGCTGGGCTGCGCTGTACTTTCCGGCAGCAATGTCCAGAACTTCCGCGACGCCTATCAGAAGCTTGCCCGCCGCGGCAGCGCCCGCATGGTGCGCGATACCGAGATGCTGGCCAAGGGGGTGCATTATCTGCTCATCAACGGCGAGGCGCGGCGTAGTATGATCGAGGCCGGCGTCATGACCGTGCAGGAAATGCGCGGCGCGCTGACGGCGACGGTGAAGTCTCTCGAGCCTTACATCAATCCGCTGACGGTGAAGGCAAGACTGCTGCCGAGGTCGGTGGCAGAGGGCTGATGAAAAAGATGACGGCTGCGCAAATCAAGGGCATCCTCTTCGACAAGGACGGCACCCTGCTCGATTATGATGAGAGCTGGCTGCCGGTGAACCGTGAATTGGCGCGCATCGCCTCGCAAGGCGATCCGGCGCTAGCCGACCATCTGTTGCTGGCGACCGGGATGGACCCGGTGACCGGCCATATCGTGCCCGACAGTCTGCTGGCTGCCGGCAATACCCGGCAGATCGCCGAGGGGCTGGTCGCGGCGGGTTCCAGGGTCGATGTCATTGAACTGACGATCAAGCTCGACGCTCTCTTTTCCCATGCCGCCGACTTTTCCGTACCGGTCACCGATCTTGCCGCCTTCTTCCGCGCGCCGCCCCGCCGCGGTGCCAAGCGCGGCGGCGCGTGCGGCGCCACCGGGCGCGCGTGCCGCCGGACCGCTCAGCGCTTCGGGCTCGCCGAGTGCGTGAGCTGCATGGCCGGTGAGGCCAGCGGCTTCGGCATCAAGCCGGACGCTGGAATGGTTCTCGGCTTCTGCAAGGCGACCGGGCTGGAGCCGGCGCAAGCGGCGGTCGTCGGCGACAACAATCACGACCTGCACATGGGCCACAATGCCGAGGCCGGCCTCAAGATCGCCGTGCTGACGGGCACCGGCTCGCGGGAATCGTTGGCTGCCGCATCCGACTATTGCCTCAACGATATCACCGAACTCGAAGGCCTGTTGCCGGACCTGCAATTGGCATGATT
Organism: Rhizobium sp. SEMIA 4085; assembly: GCF_013004495.1. NCBI lineage: Bacteria > Pseudomonadati > Pseudomonadota > Alphaproteobacteria > Hyphomicrobiales > Rhizobiaceae > Rhizobium > Rhizobium sp. SEMIA 4085. The sequence goes on along the minus strand of NZ_JABEPH010000052.1, from coordinate 18,786 downwards.
GCCCACTACGCGCCGCCAATCATTCTTGCCGCGACGGCACTCCCTTACTCTCCCTGATCTCTGTGCGCGTCCAGCCGCGCCATGTCGATGGCGCGGAAGACTCTTTTCCGATGTCGTTGTTTCATTTACGGCGCATACGCACCGTGGCTTGATGCTTGTGATAAGCCCGGGAATGAGGACGGTCGGGAGCAAAAGCTTGCTTTTTCTGCAATTTTGCCCTTTCTTTCCGCCAGTCGAGGGGGTGGCCGGTGGCCCGCAAGGCACCGGAGGAGCATAGGGCGGCAGTTATGGTATCCGAAGCGCCGCCGTTTTGGTGGACGAAAGCTGATTGGCGGGCGTGGGCGCTCTCGCCCTTTTCCTTCCTCTATGGACGGATCGCCGGCTATCGCATGACGCATGCGCGCCGCGCTTCCGTTCTCGTTCCCGTCATTTGCATCGGCAATTTCACCGTAGGCGGCGCCGGCAAGACGCCGACAGCGCTGACGATCGCTCGGGCCGCCAAGGCCAAGGGGCTGCGGCCCGGCTTCTTGAGCCGTGGCTATGGCGGCTCCCTGGACGTCACCGTCGTTGTCGATCCCGCTCATCATCGCGCCGTTGCCGTTGGCGACGAGCCGCTGCTGCTTGCCCGCGAGGCGATGACCGTCGTTTCGCGCCGCCGCATCGAAGGCGCCGAACGGCTCGTCAGGGAAGGGGCCGACCTCATCATCATGGATGATGGTTTCCAGAGCGCGCGGCTGGCGATCGACTATGCTCTGCTCGTCATCGACACGACGCGCGGCCTGGGCAATGGGCATACGGTGCCGGGCGGTCCCGTGCGCGCGCCGATCTCCGTGCAGATGCGCTATGCCAGCGCGCTCCTGAAAGTGGGAAAGGGCAATGCCGCCGATGCGATCGTACGCATGGCTGCCCGTGCCGCGAAACCCTACTTCACCGCATCGCTGAAGGTTTGTGGAGAAAACGACCTCGCCGGCCGGAAGGTGCTGGCTTTTGCAGGCATTGCCGATCCGGGCAAGTTCTTCCGGACGGTGGAATCACTGGGCGCCGAAATCGCAATCGGCAGATCCTTCGGCGACCACGAACACCTGAGCGACGATGAGATGGCTGACCTGCTGTCGACCGCCAAACGCGACGACCTGCTGATCGTCACCACCTCGAAGGATTTCGTGCGGCTTGCCGGCCACCATGGCAAAGCGGAGGAACTCGCCGCCAAATGCCGGGTCATCGAAGTCGAAATGGCGTTCGAAGACCCGCAGGCACCCGGCCTCATCATCGATCGTGCCATGGAGGCCTGCCGGGAGCGGCGGCTGAGTAAAAGCCGGAAGTCCGGATGAGGTTGCGGTCCGTCAACGATCACCGCGTTCGCCAGATGGCCTCGAAGCCGGAGCGTGCTGCCCGCGTGCGGCGATGCGTCGTTTCCCGCGTCTCTCGGCAGCGGGCGCTCATTCTCAAGCGTTTCCTGGATCAGCGCTTCTGGTTCGGCAGAACGCCGGCGCGCTTGTCGGCTTCGAGCGAAGAAACGACGTCGGCATAGGGTTCCTGGCGGGCAACGCTCCAGTAGCGCAGCTCGTCGAGCGGGATATGCTTGCCGGTCATGGCGCAGATGACATAGGAACCCGGCGACAGGATCTGGAAATCTGCATCGAGATAGCGGATCTTCGCCTCGCGGTTTCCGTTTCCTTCAAACAAGTTCATCCTGCTCCGTTCCCTATTGCCTTCGACTGCCAATATCGCGGCGAAGGCATTATTGCCAGCGTTTTCAGCTGCGTCCGAACAGCCGCTCGATATCCGACAGCTTCAGTTCGATATAGGTCGGTCGCCCGTGATTGCACTGGCCGGAGCCCGGCGTCATTTCCATCTGCCGAAGCAGCGCATTCATTTCCTCCGGCCGGAGCCTGCGGCCGGAGCGCACCGAGCCGTGGCAGGCCATGGTCGCGGCGACATATTCGAGCTTGGCCGAAAGGCCGGAGGCCGTATCCCATTCGGCAATCTCGTCGGCAAGCTGTCGGATGAGGCCCTGCGCATCGACCTCGCCGAGCATGGCCGGCGTTTCGCGTACGGCAATCGCCCCCGGCCCGAAGCGCTCGATTGCAAGCCCAAGCCCCTTGAGGCCTTCGGCATGCATCATCAGCCGGTCGCAATCCTCTTCCGGCAGGTCGACGATTTCCGGGATCAGCAGCACCTGTGATGGCAGTTGTGTCGATTGCAGCGCCTTTCGCATTGCCTCGAAGACCAGCCGCTCATGTGCGGCGTGCTGGTCGACGATGACAAGCCCGTCATCCGTCTGCGCGACGATGTAGTTCTCGTGGATCTGTGCGCGCGCAGCGCCGAGCGGGTAACGCGGCGGCGGTTCTTCGGCTGATCGCGACTGCTGCCATGGCTGCGCCTGCGGTTCGGCGCGCGCAGCCGGCATGCTCAGTCCGTCGAAGGACGCCTGCGGCCTTGCGCCAAAGCCGCCGTTTGCCGTCTGAAACGGGCGCGATGGGGACGTCCCGGCCGACCATGCGCCTTGCGCTGGCCGCTGGTAACCCGGCTGGAAACCCGACCTGAAGGAGCGCAGCATACCGTCCGCGCCGGTCGTTGCCGCCCGGCTTCCGTCACGCGCCAGCGCCTCGCGCACCGCGCCGACGATCAACCCGCGCACGAGGCCCGGATCGCGGAAGCGTACGTCCGACTTGGCCGGATGCACGTTGACATCCACCAGCGCCGGATCGAGCGACAGCGACAAGACAGCCACCGGATAGCGTCCGGCCGGGATCGTCTCGGCATAGGCGCCGCGGATCGCCGAAAGGATCAGTTTGTCCTGGACCGGCCGGCCGTTGACGAAGGCATATTGATGGGCGGAGTTGCCGCGGTTGAAGGTCGGTACGCCGGCAAAGCCGGTGAGAGCGATGCCTTCGCGCTCGGCGTCGAGTTCGATTGCGTTATCGCGGAATTCCTTGCCGAGCACCTGCGCCATGCGCGCCAAATGATCCTCTCCGGTTGCCGGAAATTCGAGCGTGCTGCGATCGGTGCCGGACAGGACGAAGCGCACGCCGGGAAAGGCGATCGCCATGCGCTTGACGACTTCCGTAATAGCCGCCGCTTCCGCCTTCTCTGTCTTAAGGAACTTCAGTCGCGCAGGTGTTGCGAAAAAGAGATCGCGCACTTCGACGATCGTGCCCGGATTGGAAGCCGAGGGCCTCAGATGCAGGATCTTGCCGCCCGCGACGGCAATCTCGGTGCCGCCCGCACTATCCTTGCGGCGGCTGGAAATACTGAGCTTCGCCACGGACCCGATCGAAGGCAGCGCTTCGCCACGAAAGCCGAGCGTGCGGATGTCGTCAAGGGTCGTGGAAATCTTCGAGGTACAATGCCGCTTCACGGCAAGTTCGAGATCTGCTGCATCCATGCCGGAGCCGTTGTCGCTGACCCGCAGTAAGCCTTTGCCGCCGCCGGACGTGGCGATCTCGATACGGGTCGCGCCGGCATCCAGTGCATTTTCGATCAGCTCCTTCGCCGCGCTCGCCGGGCGTTCGATGACTTCGCCGGCGGCGATCTGGTTGATGAGCGTTTCGGAGAGTTGTCTGATGACCATGCGCCATTTTCGTGGATTCGCGGGTCCGAGGGAAGGGCGAAAACGCTGCGCCCGTGGACTATTGTTTTCCCCGTGAATTGCGGTGCTTAACGTTAAGCCGCCGTTAGGAGAAAGCTGGCATTTTGATCGTACACAACCAGACAGTGCTATGAAATCGGACAGATGTGGGACGTGAAGGAATGAGTGCCGGCTTCGAAAAGGCGGACGCATCATCCGTGAGCGATGAGATGCCGGCCGAAATCGACCTGCAGGCTGCGCTCTTCGATGCCTTTTCGGACGGCCTTTCGGCCGCCCTCATCATCTACGACAAGAACGATCAGATGATCTTCGCGAGCCGCCAGGTGCTCGATTTCTTCCCGATTTCGTCCGTGATGTTGAAGCCTGGAACCCGGCTTCGCGATTTTCTCGGCGCCGTCTACGACACCGGCGTGCGTCAGCAATATGCGGCCAGGCAGCCGGGCATACCGCTCGGTCGCGAGGATTGGCTGTCCCAGAAGATTGCCTCGCATTGGCGCGAGCGCTTCGAAGTCGTCGAGCGCCATGGCAGCGACCGCTGGATCCGCCTGGTCAAGCGTCGTCTGCCGAGCGGCTATTGCGTATCGATCATTTCCAATATTTCGGAGGAGAAGAAGCGTGAGGAGCAGTGGCGCGCCGATCTCGAACGTGTGCAGCTGACCGAGGACATACTCGACAATCTGCCGTTCCCGCTCTTCGTCAAGGATCGCAACCTCACCTACGTCGCCGTCAACATCGCCTTCTGCGAGAAATACCAGACGAGTGTCGAGGAGGTGCTCGGCCGCAAGAGCGGGGATCTCTTCTCGCCCGAAGTTGCCAAGCGCTTCGAGGAGAGCGACCGGCATGTTCTGGAAACCGGCGAGATGTCCGTCGTGCGGCAGCGACAGGTCGCCCGCGACGGTTCGGAGCGCGACATCGTCAGCCGCAAGCATCGCATCGGCAAGCCGGGACGCTACTTTATCGTATCCACGATGCAGGATCTGCCGCGCGACGGCGCCGATCTCGACGAATTCGACCAGGCAACGTCCGTCACCACCTCCAGCAGTCAATCCTATCGCCGCGCCTATGTGCCGCTGAATGGCGATCACGAGCGCCGGCCGCCGGCCCCGATGGAAACGATCGTTCCGGAGAATTTCTCCGGCCGCAAGATCCTCGTCGTCACAGGCGACCTCGCAGCTGAAACCGCCGCCCTCCGCACGCTTGCGAAATACGGCTTCGAGGCCTGCTCCGTTCGCGGCGAAGACGAAGAAGAGCGCTTCCTGGAGATCGCAACCTCGTCCGGCATCGCGCTGGATCTTCTGATCGTCGACAATCAGATGGGCATGCGCTGCCTGGAACTTGCCGGACAATACGGCATCCCGGCGCTGGTCATGGATGGTTTCCAGCTTGCCAACGAGCTTACCTTCCAGATCGCCCGCCACTTCAATCGCAACAACCGCACCGCACCGGAAGGCGAGGCCGACTGGGAAATCAATACGTCTTCCGAGATGGATTTCCTGGAGGTGCTTGTGGCGGAAGACAACGACATCAACCAGATTGTCTTTTCCCAGATACTGGAAGGACTGGGTTACCGCTACCTGATCGCAGCCAGCGGCGACGAAGCAGTGCGCCTCTGGGCGGAATACAGGCCGCAAATCGTGCTGATGGACATTTCACTGCCGGGATTGAACGGTTTCGAGGCGGCGCGCATGATCCGCCAGATGGAAGACAACCACCCGCATAAGACGCCGATCGTCGGCGTCCTGACGCAGGCATTCGAGCGGGATCGCGCCGAATGCGCGAAGGCCGGCATGGATGACGTCATCATGAAGCCGGTCAGTCCGGACATACTGGAAACGCTGTTCCAGAAGCATCTCGCTGCCGAGCCGCTGCGGGCGCACGTCTGAGCGCCGTCAACTCCTCAAATCTGGGGCATCATCTGGGCCGAACGGAGCCGGTTTACTATCGGTTTGTTAAGACTTGCCCGCCATTCTTCCGGGAGGGAGTGACGAAATCTCAGGTTGAATAATGAAGCCGGCGGACATACCCTTCTTGCCTGTGAGCCAGAATGAGCTTCAGGCCATGGCTTACACCGATCCGCTGACCGGGCTCGGCAACCGCCATCGCATGCGCGACAGGGTCAGTCAGATTTCCACGGAACGCGCAAGCGATCCGGCTCCCTTCACCATCGGCATCGCCAACCTCGATTCCTTCAAGCCGATCAACGATCTTTTCGGCTCTGCAGCCGGCGACGAAATTCTCTGCCAGGTCGCCCACCGCCTGAAGGCATGTATACCGGATGGCGCGCTGGTCACCCGCCACGACGGCGACGAATTCGCTTTCGTGCTGCCGCTGATCTTCGAGCGTGCAAGCGCTGAAAAGTTCGGCCAGATGATCCGTGAGGTGCTGTCGGCGCCTTATGATCTCGGCGACCGCAACGTGCGGCTTTCCGCCTCCTTCGGCTTTGCCATCTATCCTTTCGCCGGTGCGGAGTTCGAGGAGCTTTTGAAAAGCGCTGAAACCGCTCTCTATCGCTCGAAGCGCCGCGGCCGCAGCCAGATCACTGTCTATTCGCGCGAGATCGCGCAGGAGATGAAGCGCGCAACACAGCTCGAGCAGGCGCTTCGAAATGCTATCATCTCAGACGCCATCGACGTGCATTTCCAGCCGATCGTCTCTTTGTCGAACAATCAGGTGGTCGGCTTCGAGGCCCTGGCGCGCTGGAACGATACGGACCTCGGCTTTGTTTCGCCGGGCGTTTTCGTGCCGCTCGCCGAAGAGCGCGGCTTCATCGACGCGCTGTCGGAAACCTTGCTTCGAAAGGCTGCCGAAGCGGCACTCTCCTGGCCGCGCGAGCTATTCCTGTCGTTTAACCTGTCCTCCGCCCAGCTCATGGATCCAGGCACAAGCAGCAACGTGCTCTCCATTCTCGGCCGCGTCGGCTTAGACCCGCACCGTTTGGAGTTGGAAATCACCGAAACGGCGGTCATGAGGTCCACCGATAACGCCCACCGCATCCTTTCCGATCTTCGGCAGGCAGGCGTGCGTATCTCGCTCGACGATTTCGGCACCGGTCAATCGAGCCTCGGGCGCCTTCGCGACTTCATCTTCGACAAGGTGAAGATCGACCGCGCCTTCGTCTCGCGCATCAATTCAGACCGCGCCTCCGAGCATATCATCAAGGCGATCCTGACGATGTGCGAAGGCCTAGATCTCGAAGTGGTTGCCGAGGGCATCGAGGATTATTCGGAGGCCGTGAAGCTGCGGTCGCTCGGCTGCGGCATGGGGCAGGGCTACCATTTCGGCAAGCCCGCCGATGGCATAGCCACATTGCGCTTCCTCCACGAAAACTATTACGACTCGGCCGCGATTGATCGCGTGTCGGCCTGAGGCCTGCGCAACGCCGGCAGACGTCGCAATCTGTCCCGCCTTGCGCCATGATCCTTTTGCTCAAGCACCTGACGTTGACGCCTTGCGCTTTTGATCCTCTCTATCGAAAACGGCGGCGCCCGATTGGGGCACCGCCGCCTACACTATACGCACCGCGCGGGATTATTTATTGGTCGAACCCGTAGCTGTCGGGTCTGACGGCATCGTGCCCGAAGGCGCCGGAGCCTTTTCAGCGGCCAGAGCCTGCAGGGTCTTGAATTCCGGAGCGGCCTTCAGAGACTCTGCCGTCTCCGAGGTCGTCAGCTTGAGGCTGCCGTCCTGCGTGTTCTGGGCAGCGGTGATCTTGTCCATCGGCACTGCAACGTTCTTTTCACCGATACCAATGAAGCCGCCGACACCGATGACAGCAGCAACCAAGCCGCCATCCTTGTTCATGATCAGGTCGTTGACCTCACCGATGCTTTCGTTCTCGCCGGTATAAACAGACTGGCCAATATAGGAATTGGCGCTGATCTGGTCTGCACCCTGTTCTGTCAGGTATGCACCTGCCTCGGCCGTATCAGTCGACGGAGCCGGAGCCGGAGCCTGAGCGTCGCCAGCCGGAGGGGTCGCATCCGGCATCTTTGGTGCTGCCGGGTCGGCCGGAGCCGTCTGGGTTGCATCGGGGGTGGCCGGCTGCGGTGCAGTCTGCGAGAACGCCGCCGGCGCGAAAGCCGTGGCAAACAAGGCGCCAGCGGCAACGGTCGTCAGAAGTTTGCGTGTCATTTCGAACCTACCTTTGTGTTCCTCGATTGGTCTTAAGCGCGGCCGCCGGTTTTGTTCTTTGGCGTCTTTTTCCGTGCCGGTTCAAAAGGAAAATGACTGGATAGGCTTTTAGTTCCGGGAACGAATACGGAAAGTTCGATGATTTTCGCGGAATTCTATCGAAATGCGTGTGGTTTTGACGGCTACAACAAAGCGCGCCGCTTTTCGATATTGATTAGAGGCTTTCTCGGTGCGGGCGGCCACATCGCGGCATTCATCGCCGTTCCTGCCGGGGACGGACCTCGGTTGGACGGGCCATCGAGCAGGCTTGGTCGATGCCAGTCTTTCCATGGTGGTGATCTGTCCGGCCAAAAACGTCATAGACGAAAACCGTTTGCTCGCAACGGTGTTCCGACCGGAATGAAGATGGTCTGAAGGCATTTCGCCCTCAGCTTCTTCAAACGTTCGCGTCGCGTTGTTCAGAGCAGGTAGACCGGGTCGAAAACGCCTTTTACCGTCACACCAAGCTCCAGCAGCGCACCAGCTTGAGGCTGCGAGGAGCGTGCGGTGTCGTCGAGCCCTTCCCAGGCGGTCGTCACCGCCAGCCGGTCCGCATTGACGCCGATAAAGGCCGGGCACGAGGGTTGTGCGGCAGGAACCTTGTAACGGGCGATGCGCAGGCCGTCGGGGCTGTACCGGTCGACGACGCCTGCACCCCAGCGTGCGTTCCAGATATAGCCATCCGAATCGCAGACGGAACCGTCGATGCCGCCGGGATCATCCATGCTGTCGACCATGACGATCGGCTCGCCCGTCGGAAGCCCGGTCTGCGGATCGACCATGACGCGCATGAGACGGCTGATGCGCGTGTCCGTGTAATAGCCGATCGTGCCGTCGGGCGAAAAGCAGATCGAATTGGGAATGCTGATGCCGCTGAAGATCTTCGTCACCCTGCCACCGGCGACGTGATAGATCGCGCCTGCCTGGGGTTCCGCCCGCTTGCTCATCGTGCTGATCCACAGTGCGCCGGACGGGTGCGTGCGGCCGTCATTCGAGCGGTTTTCCGGGTTGTCGTTTTCGAATGCGGCATAGAAGGTCAGATTGCCGCTGCCAATATCGCGGACGAAAAGCCCTTCTTCGGTTGCGAGCAGCTGGCGGTTGGCGTCGATGCGTGCGAGCACGCTCGCCATCATCGGAAGCGGATGCACCTTCTTTATTTCGGTGCTGAGGTTCAGTTCGTGCAGTTCCTTGCCGAGAATATTGAACCACCAGACGGTGTCGGTATCCGGATCGTAGGTCGGGCCTTCGCCAAGTACCGAACTGGTATTGCAAAGCGTCTTGCCCTCGAACTCATAAATCTCAGTCATATGCCTACGCTCCTACGGCTGCGTCATAGGCGTAAATGGTGGCCTTGGCGCGCTCGGCAACCTCTGCGGCCGTCATTCCGGGCTTGTAAATGCTGGTGCCGAGGCCGAAGGCCAGAATGCCCGCTTTCGTGTAGTCCGCGAAATTTTTGTCGGAGACGCCGCCGACCGCCGCGATCACCAGTTCGGGCGGCAGAATGGCGCGGATCGCCGTGATGCCTGAAGGACCGAGCACGCTGGCGGGGAAGAACTTCAGGCCGGTTGCCCCGGCGCGGGCGGCGGCGAGCGCCTCGGTCGGCGTGAAGACGCCCGGCATCGACACCATGCCGTAGCTGCGCGCGCGAATGATAACGTCAGGCTCGACATTCGGTGTGACGAGCAGCTTTCCACCGGCATTGTGAAGGTTGTCGACAGCTTCGACCGTCAACACGGTGCCCGCGCCGATCAGGCATTCCGGCGGCGCCATTTTCGCAGCGATCTCGATGGATTTGAAAGGGTCGGGTGAGTTCAGCGGGATTTCGATCGCGACGAGGCCGTTCTCGATCAGCGCGCCGACGACGCTTTCGGTTTCCTCCGGCTTGATGCCGCGGAGAATGGCGATGAGCGGACGCTTCATTGAAGGGAAGGCAATGCGGTTGATCATGAGAGTTTCCTCAATTCGGCCAGATAGCTTCGGCGGCGGCCGAAAGCCCACGGCGCACGGCCGTGTCGGCATCGATGACGGTGTACTTTAGAGACAAGAACTTGAAGGCCGTTTCATAAAGGCCCTGGAGGCGGCCCGACGCGACGAGGGTGACAGGCGTATCGTTCGGTGCGTCGAAAAGCGCACCGGCGATTTCAAGCCCGATCAGAGTACCGGAAATCCTTGCCTGTGCACCGGCCGCCGTCAATCCGTGAAGAAGCTGGCCCGAGCGTGCGGTAAAGAGAAGGTTCGACGCCATGGCAGGCTGTCTGAAAGCGGCCAAGACTGCCGCTTTGAAGGCGGAATTGTCTGCTTGCGCCGCCTCGGCGCTCGCAACGGCATGCGAGAGGATTGTATGCTTGCTGATCGCGTCGAAGAGCTCACCAGTCATGAAGGTCGAAAACCCGATCACTTCGCCGTCCTGAACATGAACCCATTTCGAATGCGTGCCCGGCATGCAGACGGCCTGCAATCCCCTGCTGTCGGGGCCAAGTGCGCCAAGCAGCTGCGTTTCCTCTCCGCGCATGACGTCGGGCGATGCCTTGTCGCGTTGGGCAAGGCCGGGGAGGATACGGATATCCCGGCTTTGGTCCGCAACGGAATCCGCGCCGGTGAGGAGCGAGGTGATCGACGCAGGAACGCCGATATAGCCCGCCTCGACCCAGCCCTGCTTGGCGCCGACCATGCCGCAGGCGATGACCGGCACGTTCTGTGGGACCGAGAGTGCGGCAAGATGCGACGCCAAGACATCTGCAAAGCCGGTCTTGGCCGCCGTCGTCATGCCTTCGCCGCTGCGGCGTTCGCCGAGAATGCGGCCGTCCTTGCCGATCAGCCAGAGCCTGAAACTGCTCGTACCCCAATCCACCGCGACATAAACGGGATTTGCCATCAGAAAATGCCTCCGTCGACAATCAAGGACTGCGCCGTCACCGCCGCCGCGCAGTCGGATGCAAGAAACAGACAAGGGCCGACGATCGCGTCGCCATGCAGGACCTTCTTCAGGCACTGCCGTTTAATGGTCTGCGCAATGCCTTCTTCGGTCAGCCAGAGCTTCATCTGCCGTTCGGTCACGATCATGCCCGGTAAGATGCAGTTGACGCGGATATTGTCGGGGCCAAGCTTGCCTGCAAGGCTCTTGGTGAGACCGATCACGGCGGCCTTGGCCGTGGAATAGGCCGGGAATTCCGGCATGTTCAGGAGAAAGGCGATCGACGACATATTTATGATCGCGCCGCCGCCTGCCGCACGCATGGAAGGCGCTACGGCCTGGGCGGTGAAGAAGACATGGCGCAGGTTTGTCGCCTGGTTGTTATCCCAGTATTCTTCGGTCACCGTATCGAATTCATGCCGGTCGTCCCAGGCAGCATTGTTGACGAGAACGGTGATCGGCCCTGATTGCGCGACCACCGCATCAACCGTCTGCCGGATCGCGCCGATATTGCGAAGATCGGCCTTGAAGAAATGCACCGGATGTTCCGAATCGCGGGAAAGCCGCATGGCAAGTTCGCGGCTTTCCGCTTCGGCAATGTCGATGAAGGAAACCTTCGCGCCCTGCCGGGCGAAGCCCTCGACGATCGCGGCGCCGATGCCGGAGCCGCCGCCTGTCACGAGCACGCAACGATCCCTGAATTCCGGAAACTGCGCGACTACGCTCGTCACCGTATCCTCCCGTTTTTCCATTATTCGGAACTCAATTTGACTATGTGGAATTATCTGATTACGCTGCCATTCGTGTCAAGGCCGACGGTAGGCGATCAATGGCTCCACGAAAAGATATATCGAGAGAAAGTAAAACGGGGACATTGGGTAAGGCGATGGGGCTGCTCGAACTCGTGACGCATGCCGAACGTCCAATGCGCTTTACCGACATTCTCGCGCTCGTCGGCCAGCCGCGCGGCACGCTGCACCGCCAGCTCGGTCATCTCGTCGAGGAAGGGCTTTTGGAATTCGACGTAGACGGCCGCTATGGGCCGGGGCTGCGACTTCTCGATTTGGCGTCGCGAAGCTGGGCGAAGAATGAGTTCCGGCTGATTGCCGAACCGCACCTGCGGCACCTGCAGCAGATGAGCGGCGAGACGGTCCATCTCGGCGTCCTGCGCGAAACCTCCATTATCTACCTCGACAAGATCGAGGGCCAGCAGTCTGTTCGCATGTATTCCCAGATCGGCAATGCGTCGCCCGTCTATTGCACCGGCGTCGGCAAGGTTGCTCTTTCGATTTTGCCGGATGACGCGCTGGAGACGCTGGTGCGAAGCCTCTCCTTTCATAGCTTTACTCCACAGACATTGGTCTCAGCCGAGGCATTGCTGACCGAGGTGGCGGCAATCCGCAAAGCCGGCTTCGCCTTCGACCGCGAGGAGCACGAGCCGGGTATCCGCTGCGTCGCGGCGCCAATCCGGATGGAGGATGGAAGCTTTACGGGCGGCGTTTCGATCACCGGTCCGGCTTACAGGCTCACGCTTGAGCGTCTCGAAGAATGGGCTGCACCCTTAAAGCAGACGGCGGAAAGCATCGCGGATGCGATGCGCGTCCGTCTCGGCCCGCGCCGATAGCAGCCTAGGCGGCGAAGCAATCGGCTGGACGCTCTCGCAGAGCGCACTTATGATGAGTGCGATATTGAGATTTGGCTGCGAATCACGCCAACTGCGGTAGTTTGTTAAAACGAATAGTCTCTTCGGCCATTGTATTCGGCCAGGTTGTTTTTGATTTCATGCTGGCGCGTGGTTGGCTTGCAGGCACACATCGATCTGAAACGGCGCCGCCGCTCTTGAGAAGACGAAAAGGTAGATGACAGCACTGTCACGGGCATCTTTCGATGCAGATGGATACATTCAGGAAATCGCCGGCCTGAAAACCCAATTCGATATCTTCCGCTTCATGAAGCGCCTGACGGAAGCGTGCCGAAGCCGCGCGTTCATGGTCCTCAACCTGCCGCCGGTCACGTCATTCGAACTGCAAAGCGCGACGGTGATCACCAGCTGGCCGGCCGAACTGCTGACGCTTTATGATCAGGAAAACCTGCTGGTGAGCAGTCCCGTCATACGCCGCCTGCGCACGTCGTCGGTTCCCTTTTTCGTCGACGTGACCAAGGGCCATAGGAGGGATGACGGGAAGACGGCGATGGCCGTGGCGCTTTTCGAGCGTTTCAAGATGATGCGCTGCGCCTTTTTCCCGACGCACGAGCCATCGGGCATGCGCGGCGCAGTCTCGTTCGCCGGTGATCGCGAGCCCTTCGCGCCGGAAGAGATGCGCGATCTTTCCTATATCTCGATCCATGTGTTCGACAGGCTTGCAGAAATCCGCAGTCTCGATACGCGCATGACGGATGCGCTGACGGACCGCGAAATCGATTGCTTGAACTGGACGGCGGCGGGAAAGACCAGTGCGGAAATCGCCGATATCCTCAACCTCTCGGAACATACCGTCAACCACTACCTGAACCGCGCAACGAAGAACCTCGACACGGTCAACCGGACGCAGGCGGTCGCCAAGGCACTGCGCATCGGCATCATCAAGTAACCCTGCTGAAAATATTGGCAGTTTGGCTCAAAAGATGGGCAGCGCCGCGTCTTTCGTCCGCTGCTACTCTCCGTCGCGTTCCGGCTCGTCGCCCCAATTCGCCCGTCGCGCCCATTTGAAGGTGGCGCCGTCGCGTTTGGAGAAGGTGCGCTCGCCCGCCGTCCCGTCGCTTTGACAGAGCTTCAGCCGGATCACTCCGCCCGAGCCCTGAGGCGGTGCGATGATGCGGGCCTGGGGAGCCTCGCCCGCAAAACGGCTTGCGGCGATGAAAATATATTTCTCGTCCTCCCACGGCACGTCCGCATCCTTGACCAAGCGGTGCATTTTCGAGCGGGCGACCCGGCGCGAAAAATGACACCAATCTGGCCGCGCGAGAGGACAGTCCGATGCATGCGGGCAGGGCGCGATCAGATGCGCCCCTTTTGAGAGCAGTAGGTCACGCGCGGCGAGGATGCGGTCCCAACCGGACGGCGTTCCCGGTTCGACGATGACGATCGTGTCGAGGGTCATCGCCCAGAGCTTATCGATCGACGCGTCGATCTGATGCGGCTCTATCTCATCGAGCACATAGGCGATAGTGACAAGATCGGCGGGCGCAATTTTCGGCAACGCCTTGATAAGATTGCCATCCAGCCATTCCGTCTGAAGGTCGAGCCGCCCCGAGAGGCTTCTTCCGACGTTGCGGATCGCATCGCTTGCCTCCACCATCACGGCGCTTTTGATCTCCGGCCAGCAGTCGGTGGCCGCCCAGAGTGCCGAGCCTGGACCAGCCCCGATATCGACGAAATACTCAGGGGCGAAATCGGGCCGGGCTTGCGAAATCATTTCATATGCGGCGCGGATCGCGGCATAGGTGGCGGGCAGCCTGGCGGCGAGATAAGCCTTGGCAGCAAGGCTATCGCTGATGTGGAAACTGCCGTCGCGCAGTTCCTGGCGATAGCGGCTGGAAAGGCGTGCCGCGGCGCGCTTCAGCCCATCGAGCGGCTGGCCCTCCAGCATCTCCTCCACCTGTTCCCGCAAGATCCTTGGCAATTCCATCGCTGTCGCCCGCATTGATCGATCACGCCATACAGCCGGGTGCGATCCATGCCAAGCGGCTTATGAAGCGCTTGCCGATCATCATCTGGCACGAGCCTTGCTTCTTATTCCGCAGAGGTCCAGAGGGGACTTTGAAAGAGCGCCAAAACGAACGGCGCCATCGGCAACCCGCCGTCGGCAGCGTAGATGCATGTCTCCCGCATCCGTTGCCGGCGGCGGTTGTTGCCATTTTGTAACGGCGCTTCCGTGATGTCGCTCCAACCCCGTGGTTCGGCGTGATTTTTCCTCTGGTCATTTCCCCACATTGTTCTACTTCGGCCTGCATTGCGCCGGGTATCGGGCAGACCGTTGCGGCCATCGGGGCGAAAGCCCGGCGGACCAGATGGCCGCAACGGTTTTCGATAGAGCGCGATTTCCGTTGCCCTTGATGCCGATTTCGTTTGGCGAAGCCGCAGCCCTCCACTATCTACGTCTCTTCAAAGACTATGCGTGAGGGTGGAATGACGGACGTCACCAAGGAACAAGTTCTCGAAACGCTGAAGACCGTGCGCGGTCCCGATCTCGAACATAATATCGTCGAGCTCGGCATGGTATCCGATGTCTTCATTGCCGACGGCAAGGTCTATTTCTCGATCACCGTTCCGGCCGAGCGAGCCAAGGAGCTTGAGCCGCTGCGTCTCGCGGCCGAACGCGTCATCAAGGAACTGCCCGGCGTCAAGGGTGCGCTCGTGGCGCTGACCGCGGACAAGAAAGCGGCCCCTGCCTCCGCACCTGCCGCCCGTCCTGCTGCAAATGCCGGGCACGGCCATGACGGCCATGCGCACGCGCCGCAGCAACAGCCGCCGCGCGCCGGCAAGATCGGCGTTCCCGGCATCAAGTCGATCATCGCGGTTGCCTCCGGCAAGGGTGGCGTCGGCAAGTCGACGACGGCCGTCAATCTCGCGCTCGGCCTACAGGCGAACGGTCTGCGTGTCGGTATTCTCGACGCCGACATCTACGGTCCCTCCATGCCGCGCCTTTTGAAGATTTCCGGCCGGCCGACGCAGGTCGACGGCCGCATCATCAATCCGATGGAGAACTACGGCCTCAAGGTCATGTCGATGGGCTTCCTCGTCGATGAGGAAACTGCGATGATCTGGCGCGGCCCGATGGTGCAATCGGCGCTGCTGCAGATGCTGCGCGAAGTCGCCTGGGGCGAACTCGACGTGCTTGTCGTCGACATGCCGCCCGGTACCGGCGATGCGCAGCTGACGATGGCTCAGCAGGTGCCGCTCGCTGGCGCCGTCATCGTCTCCACGCCGCAGGACCTTGCATTGATCGATGCCCGTAAGGGGCTCAATATGTTCCGCAAGGTGGAGGTCCCGGTTCTCGGTATCGTCGAGAACATGAGCTATTTCATCGCGCCCGATACTGGCACCCGCTACGACATCTTCGGCCATGGCGGCGCGCGCAGGGAGGCCGAGCGCATTGGCGTGACCTTCCTCGGCGAGGTCCCGCTCACGGTGAGTATCCGCGAAACCTCGGATGCCGGCACGCCGCTTGTCGCGTCCGAACCGAACGGCATCGTTGCTGGCATCTATCGAGACATCGCTTCGAAGGTGTGGGAACAACTCGGCGGCCAGCCGCAGCGCCAGGCGCCGGCGATGATTTTCGAATAGCTGTTTCGGCGCGCCGCATACCCCAAATCGTGGGGGAAATGTGGTGATATCGCCCAGTTCGCCCAAGATGACTTGATTATTTCACAGCTTTCCGTCATATGGCCCGCCGTCGCCATGATGGCGGTTTCTGCGGATGCTCGATGATGGCCGCCCTTGCTTGAAAAGTTTCGGCCAGCCTGCATGTTCGGAGTTATCTTGTCGATCGAAGGATTGGTGACTGCGATGCGGTTGAGCAGAATGCATGGCCGGGTTATGACCGGATGCAGCTGGAGTTGTATGAACCTTTTTCCGCGTCCGGTAAGATCGAAGACTATTAGCCTGTACGGCGCCGTGACGGCGGCCATTCCAGTGAAAGGCTCTCGATGAAAAGCGCACGCATTGCAGGACGTGCCGGCGGCTGGAGCAACGCCCGGTGATCACTGCCTATTGTTCAAATTGCAAGTCGGTCGAAATCCGTGACCTATCGCACGCCGCGAAGTTTCCCGACGATGTGGTATGGATCGATCTGCTTGAGCCAACCCGTGAGGAGGAACTCTACGTCGAAAAGATCGTCGGCATCGAGGTTCCGACCCGCGACGATTTGAAGGATATCGAGCCGTCCGCACGCCTCTATACCGAGAATGATGCGGTCTATATGACGGCTTCGCTCGTCTGGAAAGCTGAGACAGAGGCCCCGACGCTGACGGATGTTGCCTTCATCCTCGTTGGGAACCGGTTGATCACCATCCGCTACGCTCATCCGAAATCCTTTGCCCTGTTCATCGCCGCCCTTCATCGCGTGCCGGAAGAGTGGCGCAGCGGTGCGGCTCTCCTTGCCAAGCTGCTCGAGACGATCGCCGACAGGACTGCGGAAATTCTCGAACTCTCGGTCGCCCGCATCGATATCCTTTCGACGCACGTTTTCGGCGACCGCGCCAGAAAGGTCCGCAAGCCCTCGAACTATCTCGAGGTGAAGCTTCGCGATATCGCCGGCCACCACCGCCTTGTCAGCAAGGTGCGCGACAGCCTCGCCTCGCTCGCACGCCTCATGACCTTCTTCTACACCATCCCCGCAGTTCAGAAGGACCAGGCGACGAAGGAACTGTCGCGCACCGTCTCGCGCGATATCCAGTCGCTGACGGAGCATGCATCCTACATCGCCGGAAACATCACCTTCCTCCTCGACGCCTCGCTCGGCCTCATCAACATCGAACAGAACTCGATCATCAAGATCTTCTCGATCGCATCCGTCGTCTTCTTGCCGCCCACCCTTGTCGCATCGATTTATGGCATGAATTTCGAATTCATGCCGGAACTGCACTGGGTCGCGGGCTATCCCTCTTCGCTGGGCCTGATGGTGATGTCCGCCATCATTCCGTTCTTCTTTTTCCGATGGAAAGGCTGGCTCTAAGGAGCCTGTTGTCACTTCATGTCCGACGAAAGCCATTCACACGATCGCCACATCACGCCGCGCAAACTCTTCTATCTTACGCTCGGCTCCGTCGGCGTCGTCTATGGAGATATCGGTACCAGCCCGCTCTACGCATTCCGCGAAGCGCTGAAGCCGATCGCGCACGATGGGATCACCCGTTTCGAGATCATCAGCCTTATCTCGCTGATGCTCTGGGCACTGACGATCATCGTCACCCTCAAATATGTCCTTCTGCTGCTGCGCGCCGATAACGAAGGCGAGGGCGGCACACTCTCCCTGCTTGCCCTGTTGATGAAGACGGCGAACGGGCACACCGCATTGCTGCTTACACTCGGCATGGCAGGTGCGGCTCTGTTTCTGGGCGATGCGATGATTACGCCGGCGCTGTCGGTTCTGTCTGCCGTTGAAGGCGTTAAGCTGATGGCCCCGAGCCTGTCGGCCTACATCGTGCCGATTTCGGCGGCCATTCTTGTCGTGCTGTTCGTTTTCCAATCGCACGGCACCGGCGTCATGGCCCGTTTTTTCGGACCGATCACCGCGCTCTGGTTCATCGTCATGGCGATTGCCGGCATTTCGCATATCTCCGACGACTACGGGATCTTGGCAGCCTTCAATCCGTATTATGCCGTCAGCTTCCTACTCCACGAGGGATTCTTCGGCATCATTGTTCTGGGTGCGGTCTTTTTGACGGTGACCGGCGCCGAAGCGCTTTACGCCGATCTTGGCCATTTTGGCCGACGCCCGATCCAGTGGGCCTGGTTCGCGCTGGTCTTCCCGTCGCTCGCGCTGAACTATCTCGGCCAGGGCGCGCTCGTCCTCGGCAATCCGCAGGCGATGTCCGAGCCCTTCTATCTCATGTTCCCGAAGTGGGCGCTGCCTTTTGCCGTCATACTGGCGACGGCTGCAACCATCATCGCCAGCCAGGCGGTCATCACCGGCGCCTTTTCGCTCGTGCGCCAGGGGATCAACCTCGGCTTCCTGCCGCGCATGGAGATCCTCTTCACATCGGAGACCAATACCGGGCAGATTTTCCTGCCGACGGTCAACACGGTCCTCTTCCTGGGCGTCATGTTCCTGGTCATCACCTTCCAGACGTCGGAAGCTCTTGCAACGGCTTACGGCATCTCGGTCACCGGCGCGATGGTCGTCACCACAATCATGACCTTCGAATTCGTGCGGACGCGCTGGAACTGGTCGGCTTCGATCGCAACGATCGTTCTGTTGCCGCTGCTTGTGCTGGAACTGATCTTCCTCGGTGCCAACCTGCTCAAGATCCACGACGGCGGCTATATTCCGATCCTCATCGCCACCGCCTTCATCGTTGTCATGTGGACCTGGCGCCGCGGCACGGCGCTCCTCATGGAAAAGACCCGCCACACGGCTATTCCGCTGCCTTCCTTTGTCAGTTCCAT
>NZ_JABEPH010000539.1:0-2840 GCF_013004495.1 Rhizobium sp. SEMIA 4085 | reverse complement strand
GGCTAAGCCTTGCATAGGCCGAGCGGCCATTGTTCAGATCGTCGACGAAGGGGGAGAACTTATGCGTTCCTTCTTCGTGCATGATAAGGGGTGCGCGCAATGAAAGGCGCGCCCGCGACCCCTTGATCGCCGTCACCAGGATGCGGACGGCATTCTCACCTTTGCGCGGATGGATGGGGGTAATCTCGATGCCGCCGAAGCGCCTGCCGCAGCCGGTGATGATGTCGGCGATGGATTCGGGCCGCGCAATCAGCGACAATTGCCCGCCGGGGATCATGATCGCGCCGGCGGTACGAATCCATCTTTCGAAAAGACCATCCGTCATCGCATGCGCTTCAGCCTTCAGCGCATCGGGCGTTCGCCGGTCAGCCGCGTCGTTGAAAGGCGGGTTCATGATGACATGATGGAAGACTTCGTCGGCAAGGCCCGCGTCGTTGCGCGCCCTTGCCGTGAGCGTCACATCCGCCTCGACGACCGAAACGCGGCCCGCCACATGGGCATTTTCCGGCAACGCAATGCTTCGGCGGGCATAATCGGCCATTTCCGCAGAGCGTTCGAAAAGCACGGCCTGCGCCTTCTGCAGCCGGCAGACCACGGCCAGTCCGGCGGCACCGGCGCCGGCGCCAAGATCGGCAACCTTGATCGCACGGTCATCGGCAACGAGTGCTGCGAGCAGCATGGCATCCATGCCCGAACGGTGCCCCCTGCCCTTCGGCTGGACGATGTAAAAGCTGCCGCGATGGAAGGCATCGATCGTGTCGGAAGCGCCGTTCATGGCCACATTATTTCGCGATACGCAATTCGCCGGCGAGACCGGCATCCGTGAGGATGCGGCGGGCCTGATCGGCTCGCTCCTCCTCGACGAGCAGACGGCGCGGCAGCATGCCGAGCGACCCCTCGAGAATGCTCATATCCTGATCGGCGACAAAGCAGTGAATTCCCGCATCCTTCAGAAGACTCTGCGCATAGGACAATAGAACAGGGTCATTTGCGCGGATAAGTTCATGCATTTGCGGTCAATTCCCTTTCAATTCTGTGTTGCGCGACAATTCACCCCTTGCCGCTTCAATCGCCCCTTTCTATTGTCAATTCCAAAGAATGAACAGGAGTCCGGGTCGTTGGGCGTGGTCATACCGCTTGAAGAAAGCAAAAACAAACTGGCATCCGTCAAGCCGCTGGTCGATTTGACACGGGCGGACATGGAGCGGGTCAACCAGCTTATTCTTTCGAAGGCCGGTTCCGACGTGCAGATGATCCCGGAGGTCGCAAATCACCTGATCTCTTCCGGCGGCAAGCGCCTGCGCCCGATGCTGACGCTCGCATCGGCCTGTCTCTTCGACTATCGAGGCGAAAACCATGTCAAGCTCGCGACCAGCGTCGAGTTCATGCACACGGCAACGCTGCTGCATGACGACGTCGTCGACGAAAGCAATCTGCGCCGCGGCAAATCAACGGCGCGCACGATCTGGGGCAACCAGGCGAGCGTTCTCGTTGGCGATTTCCTGCTTGGCCAGGCCTTCCGCATGATGGTGGATGTCGGCTCACTCGATGCGCTCGATGTCCTTTCGTCCGCCGCCTGCGTCATTGCCGAAGGGGAAGTGCTGCAGCTTTCGGTCGCCAAGAACATGGAGACGACGGAGGACGACTATCTTTCCGTTATCCGGGCCAAGACGGCAGCACTCTTTGCCGCTGCTGCCGAAGTCGGCCCGATCGTCGCAGACGCCGGCAAATCAGGCCGCAATGCGCTGAAATCCTACGGCATGAATCTCGGCCTCGCCTTCCAGCTTGTCGATGACGCGCTGGATTACGGCGGCAAGGCTGCGGACCTCGGCAAGAATGTCGGCGACGACTTCCGCGAAGGCAAGATCACCCTTCCCGTCATCCTCGCCTATCGCCGCGGAACACAGGACGAGCGCGCCTTCTGGCGTGATGCGATCGAAGGCGGCAACAGCACTGATGCCAACCTGGAAAAGGCTCTCGGCCTGATCACCAAATACGGCACGCTGAACGACACGATCTCGCGGGCCGTTCATTACGGCACGATCGCCCGCGACGCGCTGGCGCCGCTCCCCGAAACGGCCTGGAAATCGGCCCTCATGGAAGTGATCGATTTCTGCATCGAGCGGGTCAACTGATCAAAGGTCCTTGATCGCGGGCTGATTTTCTTGCAGGGCCGCTTCAAAAAAGCCATCCTATTGTGAATCAGTCTTTTCAACTGATTTCGCAGCCGGCCGGATAAATCGGCTGCCCTGATGAAAGGTTTTCTAATGCGGCAGAGATATGCCATCCGTCTTCTTTCGAGCGTAGCCCTTGCAGCGGTCATTTCGCTCGG
Source organism: Rhizobium sp. SEMIA 4085 (assembly GCF_013004495.1). Taxonomy (NCBI): domain Bacteria; kingdom Pseudomonadati; phylum Pseudomonadota; class Alphaproteobacteria; order Hyphomicrobiales; family Rhizobiaceae; genus Rhizobium; species Rhizobium sp. SEMIA 4085. The sequence goes on along the minus strand of NZ_JABEPH010000539.1, from coordinate 508 downwards.
CGCGCTTGGCGGCGTGAATGCCGAAGAGGCGACCAAGACGGACGATGCCAGCAAGAACGTGATCTTCGACCCGGATACGGTCGGTACTTTTGCAGGCGCATTTCTTGCTGCCCGCACGGCCGATGTCGATCATGACTACAAGACGGCGATCGAGCTCTACAAGAAGGCCCTCCAGATCGAGCCTGGCAACCCGGAGATCCGCCAGCGCCTGATGATCTCGCTGCTTTTGAACGGCAATATCGAAGATGGCGTGAAATATGCCAACGACCTGAAGAAGGATCCTTCCGTCGAGCGCATCACCACCGTCGTGCGCAGCATGGACGCGATGCGCCGCGGCGAGTTCAAGAGCGCTGAAGCGATCCTTAAATATGACGGCCCGAACGACCTCGACCGCATGATGAACGACCTTTTGCTCGCCTGGGCGCGCGCCGGCGCCGGCCGCAACAAGGAAGCTCTTTCGATGGTCGAGAAGATGAAGGGCCCGGAATGGTTCGGCATATTCCAGAAC
>NZ_JABEPH010000538.1:0-2857 GCF_013004495.1 Rhizobium sp. SEMIA 4085 | reverse complement strand
GTAGAGGGTCGATTGCCGATCGTAAAAACTCGTGCCGGAGGACAAGCCGCCGGAGTAGATGGCCGTGAACGGTCCCTTGACGAGCGAATCGCCGACGGCTTTGCGGTTGAACGCCATCGTGACAGCCTTGCGGAAATCCTCGTTGCGGTTCAGCTCGCGGATCGCCTGGCCACGCGCGTCCGGATCGCCCCAGCCGTTGGCCGAGAAATTCATCCGCAGGTTATAGCCAATCAACCGGGGGCCGAAGGCGAGACGGGCGGGTGCCGTTTTTTCGGCAGCGCGTTTCAGCGAAGCAACGAAATTCTCAGGCTGTTCGAGGTTCGAAAAATCGCCCGAGCCCGCGACCGCCTGAACGTCACGGTCCGCCCATGTCGAAAGCTTGTAATGCAGCTCGTTGAGATAGGGGAGTTGGTTGCCCTTTTCGTCGACCTTCCAATAATAGGGATTGCGGCGTAGCACGATGATGTCGTCCGGCCGGTATTCGACAGGCACCCACGCGCCCATCACCGGCATATTCATATATTCTGGCGGGAATGCATTCTTGAATTGGTCGTAGGTGTTTTTCGAATATTTGGGATGCTGCGGCTTCAGGACATGCGATGGACCCGGGCAGAAGTTGGGATAGGCCATCGTGTAGAGATATTGTTTCGGGAAGGCCTCCTTGAAGGTCCATTCGACGGTATAATCATCGATCTTCTTCAGGGTCGTGCCGGTGCCGAAGGCTTCCGGCGATGCGCCCCCGCCTAGGGGCGAGACGTTCGGGTCGATTACCTCGTCTTCCCAGTAGAACATGATGTCATCGGCGTTGAAAGGAGCACCGTCTGACCACTTCGCACCTTCGATCAGATGCATTGTCAGCTTGTGGCCGTCCTCGGACCACTCCCAGCTCTTGGCGAGGTTCGGAAGCGGCTCGGTATCCTTGGCCTCCACCTGGAAAAGCGGTGCGGTGCGCGTCAGGCATTCCGAAAGGCCGATATCGATACCGCCCCAGCCCTGCGTCTGGCCCGCACCGTAGTTCCACCCTTCCGGCCGCCCGCCGATGACATGGCGCATCGTATCGCCGTATACGCCGATACCGTCCGGCATGTTTTCGGTCTTGAAGACCAGCGGCTCCTTTGGAAGCCGATCCTTGACCGGCGGAAGCTTGCCGGTATCGACGAAATTCTTCTTCACCCAGTCAGGTTCGTTATATTCCGGCAGCGCCTTGAACTCCAAAATGGAGTCGCGGGCAACATATTTGATCTTGCCTTCAGCCGGAAACGGCGCCGGCTCCGGCGGAACGGTCGGTTCGGATGCATAGGCATTCAAGGCCGCGGCCGAGACGCTCAGCGCCAGTCCGGCGAGAACGCCAATTTTGCGAAAATGTCTCATCGTCTCTCCCTCGTGTTCGGAGCGCTTGCCCTCTCCGGTTCTCCTCTAGCGGCGTGAAATCAGGTCTGAGGCGACAGCTTTTCCTCCCGGAAAACCGCCGCAACCCGCCTTCCACCAAGTTCAAACGGCCTGTTTCAAGGCCGCCTTTTCGGCGCGCAGCTCCTCGATCGAGCGCACACTGCGACGTGCAGCGCCGGCCCAATCACGCGTCTTTACGCTCGATTTCGACAGACGCTCCTGCGCAGCCGGCACGGCGTCGGCATATTGCGGCAGCCAGCGGGCTTGAGCCACGACCATTTCATCGACCATCTGCCAGACCTCTTCGGGCGTCGAGACGGCACCGACCAAGGGGTCGTGCAGCACCGCAAGCTTCAACAGTTCAATATCGCCGCTGATCGCCGCATGGACGGACATGCGCTGAACGTTGATCGACGAGATGCACGTTGCCGCACAGGCTTCCGGAAGGGAGATGCCGGAGACGAGGAGGATGCCGAATAGATCGACGAAACCGGGCGACTCGATGACAGCGTCGGCCGGCAAGTTGGTGATGACGCCATTGTTCTTGACATTGAAGTGGCCGCGATAGACCCGGTTGGTCTCCAAGGCCTCAAGGATATGGCTTGCATGCTCGTTGGAGCGTCTGGACGGATCGATTGGCTTCGACGCCGATTCAAGAAACTGCGGGAACTCCGTCTCGAACCAGTTGCGCGTTTCCGTCGAGTGACGGAGATAGCCGCCTGTCTCACCGTGGATCCAGTCGGACATGTCGATCCACCTGGTGATTTCCTCCGGACGCTTGCGATACCACGGCAGATATTCGGAAAGGTGCCCGTTGCTTTCCGTCGAATAGACACCGAAGCGCTTCAAAACATCGATGCGCAGCTTCTCCTGCTGCGAATAGACCGGATGGGCTTCGAAGGCCGCAAAAAGCTCGTCTTTGCCGATCTTGCGGCCGTTGAGGCGCAGGTCGATGAACCAGGTCTGATGATTGATGCCGGAACAGACGTAATCGAGATCCGAAAGCGACCTGGCGCCGAGAACCTCGGCAATCTGTTCGGCTCCATGCTGCACCCCGTGGCACAGACCGACCGTATCGACCTTGCCATATTCGATCGCAGCCCACGTATTCATCGCCATCGGGTTTGCATAGTTCAGGAATTTTGCGCCGGGTTCAGCGACTTCGCGGATGTCCCTGCAAAAATCGAGAATGACGGGAATGTTGCGCTGCCCATAAAGAATGCCACCGGCGCAGATCGTATCGCCGACGCATTGGTCGATGCCATATTTCAGCGGAATGCGGATATCGTCGGCATAGGCTTCGAGCCCCCCGACGCGCACGCAGCTGATGATGTAGCGCGCGCCTTCGAGCGCCTTGCGGCGGTCGGGCGGCGCCGGGACACGTGGCGGCAGCCTTGTTGGGCGTCCGATCTTGGCGGGGGGTGCCCTTACCCACTGGCAGTGTTAGACTCCGCGATCTCGTGTCGGG
>NZ_JABEPH010000537.1:0-2864 GCF_013004495.1 Rhizobium sp. SEMIA 4085 | reverse complement strand
CTCGATCCGCTGCAGGTCACGCTCGCTCATCGCAATCAGTCCCATCGGCAATCTCCCACGTCATCAAACGCGGGGAGTGTGACATTCTTACTTTGCAGAAACAGGACACTTTAACTTTGCGGCTACACACAAACATCGCATAATCTATCTTATGGAACTCCTGAGATCGACGCACACCGCCGTTCTCCATCCCTCGCCGCCCCGAAGCTCGGACGCATTAGAATCACGTGTTTCTCCAAGCTTTCGATACGCATGGCGGTTTGAACTTCCCAAACGGAAGCTTCGAGAACTTGATCTGAAGTCGTTCATCCTGCACTCGGCATATACCATCGCATGCGCAGTATCGTGATCGCGTAATCGGAAGTCCGTCCACATCGTTCCGCCGAGAAATCTGACATCACCGATGCTCCAAGCTTCGTTTTTCGAGGAAGTTGGACATTGGGATCGCGATCGGCCAGGGGCATCCCGAATGTGCGCTTGCATCGCAATGGCGACGGTCATTCTTGATATAAGTCATTTCAGATGACAGCGGATGCCATCTATCTGGCCGCCATAACGCGGTCCTAGTGGCGGGCGAAGTGAGGAATAGATTTGAAGTCCTGCACCAATTTGGGAACGGCTAACCCTCTCACAGCGTTTTCAGATGGTCGGGTTTGATCGCTATCAACGCGCCTTGCCTCGCGCACATCGTCGCCTCAAAACCGAGGTTACGTCATGACGCACAAGCAAAGTCCTGTTTCGGCCCGAATGGCGCTCGATGCTCACGCCCCTTTTGCGCCGCGGCAAGGAAAGGAGTTTTCGCATGACATCCTTGGACGATAGAAGACGGGCGCTTGAAGACAAATACATTCTCGACTTTGAGCGGTCGCTGAAGGTTCGTGCCCGCCGAAACCGCCTGCTGGCGGAATGGGTTGCCGCTGCTATCGGCCGCAACGACGTCGACGCTTATGTGAACGAGGTTGTGGCAACAGCCATCACGTCTCCGGGAGATGCAAATCTGCTGCAGAAGATTCGCGCGGACTTCAGTGCCGCTGGCCGCGCTGCCGATGAAGCACTTCTCCGCGAGAAGATGCACGACCTGATGTATTTGGCTGCCGAAGCCATGGAGAGGGAGGATGCAACGCAAAGCTAGCGGGACGACAGTGACCATATGGAGGTCCATCCCCTGAGAGCGGAGCGCGGCCAAGCTTTCGCAGCCCCCGGTCCACCTGCCGTGCAGGCGCCCGCTTAAGATTTTGCCATAGCGTAGTGTCGCTGCCGAGGAAGCCCGTGCCGGTGTCGAAGAAGCTGACCGCCTCTGTCGCTCGCCGGTTCCTTGATGCCCTTGGAGCGAGCAACGCCGGATTGTCATTGAGGCCGGAGATCGCGGCAGGATCCCGACGTTGACGGCGACGTCTCCCAGGGGATAAGGCCTTAACAAAGGTATTGCAGACGAGACAAGGTCCCTGCCCCCTGATGAGATAGCCCACGGCAACATAGAAGAACGAACGGAAATAGGTGGCGAATAGCCGCTCTTATGCAAGCTTCCGGCGGCTGGTCCTTTTCATCGTGCCAGCCCGAGCGAAGGTCATTTCTTCGGAAATGACCTTATCGGAGTTGTCGAGGATCGCGAGCCAAATGCGATTGCCGATCCTGAGGCTCAGCCGCTGCAGGCCGAGATCCTCGCCTTCACCAATTTCCACGGTACTTGCAACCAATCCCATCTGCAGTTTTCGCCTGAACTCGGTTCCGGAGAGGCCGAAGCGCGAGGAAAGCTCTGCGGGATTGAGGATAAAGTCACCATTGTCGTCGCGCGTTATCTGCATTCTGGATCTCTTTCCGGTCTTGCCCTGATCGCGTCTCTAGGCGTGCGTTGTATGCCTGGTCGCTTTTACCGAGATATTCGGTTTGGTGGAAAAGCGGATTTGCACAAGGTTGAACGGCGCGCACTACAATCCTATTCTCCGCGCATCCCTATGGTATGCTGATAGGAGAAACGGCAGGGCCAACGGCGCTTTGGAGCGGTTGAACGGCTGGAGCCGCTTGATGAAAGGAATTCCGTGCGGTTGATGTTTGCTGCCCTTGGCTTTGGTTTCGTTGCAATCGGCGTTATCGGTATCTTCGTGCCGCTGCTTCCGACGACACCGTTCCTGATCCTTGCCGCTGCTCTATTCTCCCGCTCCTCCCCGCGCTTTGAGCGCTGGCTGCTTGCCCATCCGCGCTTCGGCGAGCCACTGCGAAATTGGCGCCGCCAAGGGGCGATCCGGCGACGTCATAAGCTTGTCGCCTGTATCTCGATGATTTGCAGCTTTCTCATTCTGGTCGTTTTTTTCACACCTTCAGCAATTGCGATGGTTGGCGCTGGAGTTCTGATGGCGGTTGCTGCGATCTATGTCGCGTCCAGGCCCGAACCACGATACTGAAAATCGTCTCAAGACTACCACGCGGCCCTTGGCTTAGCGCCCCCGCACGAATTTCGTCCAGATCTTACCTTACACCTCCTTGGAGGGCTGGCATCTTGCGGGCGATCTTGTCTGTCCATTGGTGCGGCACCTGACGCTTGGACAAATGAATGGTGCGGGAGAGCTCCTGACATTGTCATTCATCTCGTGACAGGATGTGCAAACTTTTCAGTGTTGGTCAGCTCCAGCGCAATTGCAAACCAAGCAATCAAAATGCGCCGAAAACAAAACCTATCGGAGGCATGATCACCTAGAGTTCACGGTTCGGTCGCGAAGTCATGGGTATTCGATCCCTGGAAGGAACTAGAGGATTGGACGTGCATTTCCAGAGATTGCCCAAACGAACATGGACGCGCTTAATACCGCACTTGGAGGGATTGCCAGGATGAGTCTCGAAGGACACACGACAGCGCCGGGTGCAAA
>NZ_JABEPH010000536.1:0-2867 GCF_013004495.1 Rhizobium sp. SEMIA 4085 | reverse complement strand
CACCTCGATATCATCTTTGACCGCATGCGCCGCGAGTTCACAGTTGAAGCAACCGGCGGTGCGCCGCAGGTTGCCTACCGCGAAACCATCACGAAGACGCACGAAGAAGACTACACGCACAAGAAGCAGTCCGGTGGTACCGGCCAGTTCGCGCGCGTCAAGATCATCTTCGAACCGAACCCGGAAGGCGACGAATTCAAGTTCGAGTCCAAGATCGTCGGCGGTGCTGTTCCGAAGGAATACATCCCGGGCGTTCAGAAGGGCATCGAAAGCGTTCTGACCTCCGGTCCGCTCGCAGGCTTCCCGATGCTCGGCGTCAAGGCGACGCTGATCGACGGTGCCTTCCACGATGTCGACTCGTCGGTCCTGGCGTTCGAAATCGCCTCGCGCGCTTGCTTCCGTGAGGCAGCGAAGAAAGCTGGCGCTCAGCTGCTGGAGCCGATGATGAAGGTCGAAGTCGTGACGCCGGAAGACTATGTCGGCGACGTCATCGGCGACCTGAACTCGCGCCGTGGTCAGATCCAGGGCCAGGAGAGCCGCGGCATCGCCGTCGTCATCAACGCGAACGTTCCGTTGGCGAACATGTTCAAGTACGTCGACAACCTGCGCTCCATGTCGCAGGGCCGCGCTCAGTACACGATGACCTTCGATCACTATGCGCCGGTTCCGTCGAACGTCGCAACTGAAATCCAGGCAAAGTATTCCGGTCAGAAGTGACCGGAATACCAATTGACCGATAACAAGAATTAGATCCCTTCGGGGACTAGCAGAATGGAGAGCCGAAAATGGCAAAGAGTAAGTTTGAGCGCAACAAGCCGCACGTTAACATCGGCACGATCGGCCACGTTGACCACGGCAAGACGTCTCTGACGGCGGCGATCACGAAGTACTTCGGCGAGTTCAAGGCGTATGACCAGATCGACGCTGCGCCGGAAGAAAAGGCTCGCGGGATCACGATTTCGACGGCGCATGTCGAGTATGAGACGGCCAACCGCCACTACGCGCACGTCGACTGCCCCGGCCACGCCGACTACGTCAAGAACATGATCACCGGTGCCGCACAGATGGACGGCGCGATCCTGGTGTGCTCGGCTGCCGACGGCCCGATGCCGCAGACCCGCGAACACATCCTGCTCGCCCGCCAGGTCGGCGTTCCGGCAATCGTCGTGTTCCTGAACAAGGTCGACCAGGTCGACGACGCCGAGCTTCTCGAGCTCGTCGAGCTGGAAGTGCGCGAACTGCTGTCGTCCTACGACTTCCCGGGCGACGACATCCCGGTTGTCAAGGGTTCGGCGTTGGCTGCTCTTGAAGATTCCGACAAGAAGATTGGCGAAGACGCGATCCGCGAACTGATGGCCCAGGTCGACGCCTACATCCCGACGCCTGAGCGTCCGATCGACCAGCCGTTCCTGATGCCGATCGAAGACGTGTTCTCGATCTCGGGCCGCGGTACGGTCGTGACCGGCCGCGTCGAGCGCGGTATCGTCAAGGTTGGCGAAGAAGTCGAGATCGTCGGCATCCGCCCGACCTCGAAGACGACGGTGACCGGCGTTGAAATGTTCCGCAAGCTGCTTGACCAGGGCCAGGCCGGCGACAACATCGGCGCACTGATCCGCGGCGTGAACCGCGACGGCGTCGAGCGTGGCCAGATCCTGTGCAAGCCGGGTTCGGTGAAGCCGCACAAGAAGTTCAAGGCTGAAGCCTACATCCTGACGAAGGAAGAAGGCGGCCGTCATACGCCGTTCTTCACCAACTACCGTCCGCAGTTCTACTTCCGCACGACGGACGTGACGGGCATCGTGACGCTGCCGGAAGGCACCGAAATGGTGATGCCGGGCGACAACGTCACGGTTGACGTCGAGCTGATCGTGCCGATCGCCATGGAAGAAAAGCTGCGCTTCGCCATCCGCGAAGGCGGCCGCACCGTCGGCGCCGGTATCGTTGCATCGATCGTAGAGTAATCTTCGCATTAGCTTGGATTGAAAGAAGCCCCGCTGGAAACGGCGGGGCTTTTGCGTTGCATTATTGTTGACGTTCGGACGTCGAATCGCCACCGATACGGATCATCGGTTCGGCAAGTCCTTCAAAGCCTCGCCGGATTGTAGATGTGGCCCTACGACATCAAGATCTAGGCCCGCGCTGGAAGAGGTGCTGGCCGGAGTCCTGGAAGTGGAAGCAGCATAGGCGAAATCTGACCGTGGCTTCTAAATCGCCACGCCTTCACCTTGCGCCCTGTGGCGGAGCCTTTATCTATTTCTTCTATCTGATGCGGAGGAGATTTCATGAAGAAGCGTATTCTCTTTACCGGCGGTTCGGGCAAGGCCGGACGTCATGTCGTGCCTTGGCTGGTGAATGCCGGCTATGAGGTTCACAATGTCGATCTGGTGCCGCTCGACAGCCCCGGCGTCACCAACCTGATTGCCGACATCACCGACAGCGGCCAGGTCTTCAACGCGCTGTCCATGCATCGCGATCTTCCCGATCTGGAGCCGGGCAACGGCGTCCAAGGCTTCGACGCTGTCGTGCATTTCGCTGCGATACCGCGCATTCAGATCAAAACGGACAATGAGACGTTCCGCATCAACACGATGGGTACTTACAATGTCCTCGAGGCAGCGGTGAAGCTCGGCGTCAGGAAGATCATCCTTGCCTCCAGCGAGACCACCTATGGCGTCTGCTTCGCCGAAGGGAAGAAGGATTTCCATCAGTTTCCGCTGGAGGAGGACTACGACGTCGATCCAATGGACAGCTACGGTCTGTCTAAGGTGCTGAACGAAAAGACGGCGCGCGCTTTTGCCGAGCGGTCCGGTGCCGATATCTATGCCTTGCGCATCGGAACCGTCATCGAGCCGCATGATTATGACAGG
>NZ_JABEPH010000535.1:0-2881 GCF_013004495.1 Rhizobium sp. SEMIA 4085 | reverse complement strand
CCCTTGCAAGCAGCGAGGCCGTCGGGCTCGCCTCCGCCCGCTCGATGCGCGAGATCATCGCGCGGCTGACGCCGGAGGCATTGGCAAGGTCATCCAGCGTCAGGCCCTTTTCGACCCTGAGCTTGCGGATGCGAATGCCGATCGCCGTTTCGAGTTCCTGGTCCATCGTCCGATCCACTGATTCTACTATAAGAGAAATGCATGGCCTGATAATGGAATCAAGCGGTTTTTGTCACCGCCTATGACGCGCGTTTTATCCTAAACGGAGTCCTGCTTTTCCGCTTTGCGGCGGGGGGCGGCACTGCTATATGGCGCGCATGAGCACCAAACCGACGACTCCGCTGTCCCACATCCGCAATTTCTCGATCGTGGCCCACATCGACCATGGCAAATCGACGCTTGCCGACCGTCTGATCCAGACGACCGGCGGCCTTGCCGATCGCGAAATGTCCGAGCAGGTGCTGGACAACATGGACATCGAGCGCGAGCGCGGCATCACCATCAAGGCGCAGACCGTGCGCCTGCACTACAAGGCGGATGACGGCGAGACCTACATCCTGAACCTGATCGACACCCCCGGACACGTCGACTTCGCTTACGAAGTCTCACGCTCGCTCTCGGCCTGCGAAGGCTCGCTGCTGGTCGTTGACGCGTCCCAGGGCGTGGAGGCGCAGACGCTTGCCAATGTCTACCAGGCGATCGACAACAACCACGAGCTCGTCACCGTCCTCAACAAGATCGACCTACCGGCGGCAGAACCTGAGCGCATCAAGGAGCAGATCGAGGAAGTGATCGGCATCGACGCTTCCGACGCGGTACTGATCTCTGCCAAGACCGGTCTCGGCATTCCGGCTGTGCTGGAAGCGATCGTCCACAAGCTGCCGGCACCGAAGAGCCCGGGCGGCGAGAAGGCGCCGCTGAAGGCACTGCTCGTCGATAGCTGGTACGACGCCTATCTCGGCGTCATGGTTCTGGTGCGCGTCATCGATGGCGTACTGACCAAGGGCCAGACAATTCGCATGATGGGCACCGATGCCAAGTATCAGGTGGAACGCGTCGGCGTGCTGACGCCGAAGATGGTCAATGTGGATTGCCTCGGTCCTGGCGAGATCGGTTTTATCACCGGCAGCATCAAGGAAGTGGCCGACACCCGCGTCGGCGATACCATCACCGAGGACAAGCGGCCGACTGCAGAAGCGCTGCCGGGCTTCAAGCCGGCCCAGCCCGTCGTCTTCTGCGGCCTCTTCCCAGTCGATGCTGCCGATTTCGAAGATCTGCGCGCCGCGATGGGCAAGCTGCGCCTCAACGACGCCTCCTTCTCCTTCGAGATGGAATCTTCCGCAGCCCTCGGCTTCGGCTTCCGCTGCGGCTTCCTAGGCTTGCTTCATCTCGAAATCATCCAGGAACGCCTGGAACGCGAATTCGACCTCGACCTCATCGCAACCGCGCCTTCCGTCGTCTACAAGATGTACATGACAGACGGTACGGAGCGCGAGCTGCACAATCCGGCCGACATGCCGGATGTCGTGAAAATCGCCGAGATCCACGAACCCTGGATCAGAGCCACAATCCTGACGCCGGACGATTATCTCGGCGGCATCCTGAAGCTCTGCCAGGACCGGCGCGGCATCCAGATCGAACTTACCTATGTCGGCACGCGCGCAATGCTGACTTACGATTTGCCGCTCAATGAAGTTGTCTTCGATTTCTACGACCGGCTGAAGTCGATTTCGAAGGGCTACGCCTCCTTCGACTATGCGTTAAGCGACCACCGCGAAGGCAACCTCGTGAAGATGTCGATCCTCGTCAACGGCGAACCGGTCGACGCCCTGTCGATGATGGTGCACCGGACGGCGGCTGAAAAGCGCGGCCGCGACATGTGCGAGAAGCTCAAGGAGCTGATCCCGAAGCACATGTTCAAGATCCCGATCCAGGCCGCGATCGGCGGCAACGTGATTGCCCGCGAAACCATCTCAGCGCTGCGCAAAGACGTGACCGCCAAGTGCTACGGCGGCGACGCCACCCGCAAGCGCAAGCTGCTCGACAAGCAGAAGGCCGGCAAGAAGCGCATGCGCCAGTTCGGCAAGGTAGAAATCCCACAGGAGGCGTTCATCGCGGCGCTGAAGATGGGCGACGAGTAGATCCTTTTCCCTTCGAAGTTATGCGCAATTTCCTGCGCATAACTTCGGAAGGACTATCGCCGTGCACCGCCTGTCCGAAAGGCCTCGAATCGGTCTCTCGATGCTCAGATCGTCTCCTCCGCACGCCAACTCAATGTCAACATCTACCGTGCCGCGGAAAACGGGATCACCCGCGCGATCAAAGCCGAGCGCGAATGCTTGCGGCGAGAATGCGGAGGCGATAGCCGAAGCAGATGCTTGCGTTGAAACGCACGGGCTACCGTTTGTGAAGTACGGCAAATTTCATGGCCCGCTTTCAAACCCCTGAAAAAGCAAGGAACCATCCCGCTCCACTGTAGCCGCGGGAGATTGCGTCGGCTTGCAAACGGTCGCAGTTCCTACAGTTTCCAGTAGTAGACGGCGAATCGTCTTTGGCCTATCGATGGACCCATGCGATCGTCCTTGGAACATCTGCCGGAAGAAAAGCAGCGCGAGCTTGCCCGCGTCGTTGCGATCATCCATGAGGAGTTCGCCGACGCCCTGTCAGGCACGTCTGCGGCCTTCAAGAAGCGCGGTCGGATCTTAAAAATCATTTTGTTTGGTTCGTATAGCCGCGGCACCTGGGTCGACGAGCCGCACACGATGAAGGGCTACCGCTCCGACTACGACATCCTGGTGATCGTCAATTCCAAGCAACTGGCCGAACCGCAATATTGCGCCAAGGCGACAGACCGACTGCTGTGGGACAAGGACGTGAAAAC
>NZ_JABEPH010000534.1:0-2909 GCF_013004495.1 Rhizobium sp. SEMIA 4085 | reverse complement strand
CCAAACTCGAGGGGGTTAGCGGGGAGAGTCCTGCCCTCAAGCAGGTGGTCGAAACCGTCTCAGTCGTGGCACGGACGAATACCACCGTGCTTCTGCGGGGCGAAAGCGGCACCGGCAAGGAGTTCTTTGCACAGGCGATCCATGAGCTTTCACCTCGCAGGAAGAAGTCGTTCGTCAAATTGAACTGCGCCGCGCTGCCTGAGAGCGTCCTGGAATCGGAGCTGTTTGGGCATGAAAAGGGTGCCTTCACCGGGGCTATCGCGCAGCGCGCGGGACGCTTCGAATTGGCGAATGGCGGAACCCTGTTGCTTGATGAGATCGGCGAGATTTCGCCGGCCTTTCAAGCCAAGCTGTTGCGCGTCTTGCAGGAGGGCGAACTGGAGCGGGTCGGCGGCACCAAGACGCTGGAGGTTGACGTCCGGCTCATATGCGCCACGAACAAGAACCTCGAGATGGCTGTTGCAAACGGCGAGTTCAGGGCCGACCTTTATTACCGCATCAGCGTAGTGCCAATTGTCCTGCCGCCGCTTCGAGAGCGACCCGGCGATATTCCACGCCTTGCGAAAGTTCTCCTTAACCGATTCAACAAGGAGAACCATAGCGAGCTCGCATTCGCGCCGTCGGCGCTTGACGTGATGTCGCAATGCTACTTCCCTGGCAACGTCCGCGAGCTCGAAAACTGCGTGCGAAGGACGGCCACGCTTGCGCGTTCAAGGACGATCGTTCCGTCGGATTTCGCCTGCAAGAACAGCCAGTGCCTTTCTTCGCTCCTCTGGAAAGGCATCGACGGGTCGCACGGCGGCAATGCCATCGATGAGCTTGCCAAGAACAATGTGATGCCGGCTGCATCGCCGCACTCGGCCCGGTGCATCGGCGTTTCGCCCGTCAAGGCCTGTGATCCGAACGATCCCGGTTGTCCCGCAATGGGGTCGCGTCTGACGGAACGGGACCGGCTGATCGATGCGATGGAGAAGGCCGGCTGGGTTCAGGCCAAGGCGGCTCGTATCCTCGGCCTGACGCCGCGTCAGGTCGGCTATGCTCTGCGCCGGCATCGTATCGAGGTGAAGAAGCTGTAAGCGTGCTGGTGACATGTTGCCCTTCTTGCATTTTGTGTGAGTGAGGTACTGTGGCTTTCACGAACCAATTCGCCTGTCCATTGTCGAAATCCTGACAAACCTGTGTCGAAGCAAACGGACGGAATCGAACAAGAAAAGCTAACATATTGAAGTAAAACTATTCTTTAAGTTGGCATGGCTCTTGCGCTTTGAATGCGACGTTACCTACCAACGGAGCCTTCAATGTCTGCACCGACGATTTCGCTTGAGAGCCTGACCAGCACGACATCCTTGGATCAATTGCTGGCGACCGCGAAGTCCAGTGGTTGCACATCCTCATCCTGCGGCGCGTCCACAAAGCCGGATGACATGGACTCGGCTATCTGGGCGAAGATCAAGGATCATCCCTGCTATTCAGAAGAAGCCCACCACTATTTCGCGCGCATGCACGTCGCGGTCGCACCAGCCTGCAATATTCAGTGCAACTACTGCAATCGTAAATATGACTGCGCCAACGAAAGCCGGCCTGGAGTCGTCTCGGAAAAGCTGACGCCAGACCAGGCGCTGCGCAAGGTCATTGCGGTCGCCAACGAAGTGCCGCAGCTTTCCGTGCTCGGCATCGCCGGACCAGGCGATGCCTGTTACGACTGGAAGAAGACGAAGGCAACGTTCGAACGAATCGCCAGGGAGATCCACGACATCAAGCTGTGCATCTCCACCAACGGGCTTGCGCTGCCGGATCACGTCGCCGAGCTTGTCGACATGAATGTCGATCACGTGACAATCACCATCAACATGGTCGACCCGGAAATCGGCGCAAAGATCTATCCTTGGATCTTTTACGACAACCGCCGCTACACCGGCATCGAAGCCGCCAGAATCCTGCACGAGCGGCAGATGTTAGGCCTGGAAATGCTGACTGCGCGCGGCATCCTCACCAAGGTCAATTCGGTGATGATCCCAGGCGTCAACGACGAGCACCTGATCGAGGTGAACAAATGGGTCAAGGAGCGGGGCGCGTTCCTGCACAATGTTATGCCGCTGATTTCCGATCCGGCCCACGGCACCTACTACGGCCTGACCGGACAGCGTGGCCCTCGGGCGCTCGAATTAAAGGCGCTACAGGATCGTCTTGAAGGCGGCGCAAAGCTGATGCGCCATTGCCGGCAGTGCCGGGCCGATGCAGTCGGCCTGCTCGGCGATGATCGCGGCCAAGAATTCACCCTCGACCAAATTCCCGGCGAGATCACCTACGACGCCCGCAAGCGCGAGGCATATCGGGAAGTGGTCGCGCGCGAACGAGGCGATCACGTGGCGGCCAAGAGCGAGGCGATCGAAATAGTCAAAGCAGCCTGCGGCGGGTCCCTCCACGTCGCGGTGGCGACGAAGGGCGGCGGCCGCATCAACGAACACTTCGGCCACGCGAAGGAATTCCAGGTTTATGAAGCTTCGCCGAAAGGAATCACCTACGTCGCGCATCGTAAGGTCGAGCAGTATTGCCGTGGAGGCGTGGGCGAGGAAGCCACCCTCGACGGCGTCATCGCTGCGCTCGATGGCATTGACGTCGTGCTGTGCGCCAAGATCGGGGAGTGCCCTAAGAATCAGCTCATGGAGGCTGGAATCCGAGCAACGGACGCTTATGGCTACGACTACATCGAGACCGCCATCGGCGCCCTTTACGCCGCCAAGTTTGGGGTCGAACTGCTAGCGGCGACGGCGTGAGCGGTCTTATTCTAACATTCTCAGGAGTTGAAAAATGGCCTTCAGGATCATCGCATCCCAGTGCACACAGTGCGGAGCCTGCGAGTTCGAATGTCCCTCGGACGCGATCGATTTCAAGGGTGAGACCTATGT
>NZ_JABEPH010000533.1:0-2926 GCF_013004495.1 Rhizobium sp. SEMIA 4085 | reverse complement strand
GTTTGTAGCGGATCAGTTCCAGGCACATGTCATCTGGTTCGGCGCTAATCCCATGCTTCCCGGGCGAAGATATATCCTGCGGACGGAAACGGACAGCGTCAGCGCAACGGTCACGGCGCTGAAGCACCAGGTGAATATCAACAGCTTTGCCCGAGAGGCGGCGAAATCCTTGCAGATGAACGAGGTCGGCGTCTGCAACATCTCGACACAGGCGCCGATCGCCTTCGACGCCTACAAGGACAACAGGTCGACCGGCAATTTCATCCTGGTCGACCGGGCGACCAACGCAACGGTCGGCGCCGGCATGATCGACTTCCCACTGCGGCGCGCCGACAATGTCCATTGGCAGGTCACCGACGTGAACAAGGGGGCGCGCGCGGCGACGAAGAGCCAGCGGCCCGGGGTCTTGTGGTTCACGGGCCTTTCCGGCTCGGGAAAGTCGACGATCGCGAACGCGCTCGACCGCCTGCTGCACGCCCGCGGCAAACACACCTATATGCTCGACGGCGACAATGTGCGCCACGGACTGAACCGGGACCTTGGCTTCACCGAAGCCGATCGCGTCGAGAATATCCGCCGGGTGGCAGAGGTTGCCAAGCTCATGGCTGACGCAGGCCTGATCGTTCTCGTCTCCTTGATTTCGCCGTTCCGCGACGAGCGGCGCATGGCGCGCGAATTGATGGAGGAGGACGAGTTCATCGAGATCTTCGTCGACACACCGCTCGACGAGTGCGCCCGGCGTGATCCGAAAGGCCTCTACGAGAAGGCCTTCGCGGGCAAGATCGCGAACTTCACCGGCGTGTCCTCGCCCTATGAGGTCCCTGAGAGCCCTGAGCTGCGTCTCGAAACGGTTGGCCACGAGCCCGCGGCGCTGGCGCTTAAGATCGAACAGTTCCTCGAGAGGAGAATGGAGGAGAAATGACGCTTTAATGCGAAGGCTTGAGCATTTTGCAGGCGGCCACGGCGGTCCCTGGCTATCTAACGACGGGATGATCATTGCTACCCCCGATCGGGGGCACGAACGTCCGAAGCCATATTGGCTTCAGCAGGAGACAGCCGATCACGTGCTCACGGGTCGGCTAACTAACTGGAACGGAGAAAAGATATGTCTGATGCAAAACTGCAAGGCGTGCTTTTGGCTCTTTCGCAGGTGGCGAGACAGTTAAGTGCGGTGCCGTCCAATCAACCGGGCCCGGATGCCAATTGCGTTAAACTAAACACGAATGAGAATCCATTTCCGTTGCCGATGATGGTGATGCAAAGTGCGCTTGCGGCTCTCGAACGGCATTATCTGTATCCCGAAGATGACAATCTCAGCTTGCGGGACGCAGCCGCCAATGCCTATGGCTTCTCCAAGGATCAGGTGATCGCTGGCAACGGCTCGTCTGAACTGCTGGGGCTCATCTACAGAGCTTTCCTGGCTCCGGGCGATAGCGTGGCGATGATGTCGCCAGGTTTTTCGTTCAACCGCAAACTTGCCATGTTGCAGGGTGCTCGATTTCTCGAAATCGGATGGGGCGAAGCTTATTCGTTGCCAATCGGGCAATTGCTTCTCGGTCCCGCAAAAGATGCAAAGTTCATCCTGCTAGCTAATCCGAACAATCCGACTGGGACATTTGTTCCGGTCGCCGATATCGATAGCCTAGCCGCGCAATCCGACCGATTGATAGTGGTGGATGAGGCGTATGTCGATTTTGCACCCGATGATGCTCTGCGGCTTATCAATCGCCATTCGAACCTTCTAGTCTTAAGAACATTTTCGAAAAGCTATGCCGCCGCCGGCATTCGCGTTGGTTTCGGCTTCGGTCATCCTGAACTTATTGGGAGGCTACGCAACCTCCAAAATGTCTTCAACATGAACCTGATCGGCCATGCGGTCGGCATTAGCATCCTTTCGCACCGCGCCGCCTACGACGAGAACCACCGATATATCAAAGATGAAAGACACCGAGCAACCATTGCCCTGTCTCAACTCGGATTTTCTGTGATCCCGTCCCACACAAACTTTTTGCTTGCGCGTGTGCCACCGGGACAAGACGGCAATTGGTGGCAAGCGTCTTTGGAAAGGCAAAAGATACTTGTAGCCGTCTTTCCCGATGATGGCTTGGAAAATTATATCCGCGTCAGCATCGGTACGAAAACGCAAATGGATGCATTCCTTTCCGCCGCCCGTGACATTTCTGAAAGCCTGAAGATGCAGAGTCTGCCGGTTAAGCACCGTTAGTCGCTGCTTGTCGCGCAGACACCACTCAACAGCCAAGACGATATTGCGGGACCTGAGATTTTAAAACAGCACGAGGTCGACGCAACCGTGTCGGGGACTGGTTGTCCCCGGTGCACCATTTGGAGGCCCGCACGTGGATAACGGGCCGAAACCAACCTCTTTGATCACCTGGATTTAGATTTTTTAGTCAAACATTTGGAGACAATCACATGGGAAACGCCTTTCCTTCCAATCTAACCTTCGGCATCTTCGATCATCTCGACGAGGACGGCTGCGACATCGCCCAGCAATATTCAGATCGCCTAAGGTTAGCAGAGGTGTGCGATCACCTTGGTTTTTATGCGTACCATCTCGCTGAGCACCACTGCACCCCGCATGGGAGAGGTCCATCGCCAAATCTGTTCTTATCGAGTGTCGCACAGCGCACGCGTCGGCTTCGTGTCGGGCCCCTCGTCATGCTGCTGCCGCTTTATCATCCGCTGCGGGCGTTCGAAGAAATCTGCATGCTGGACCAATTGAGCGGTGGTAGGGTCGAACTCGGGATAGGGCGCGGCTCTCTCCCGGTCGAGTTGGGTTATTTCGGGATTGGTGCGGAGGCGGCGCCAGGCTGCTACGCGGAAGCCAGTGAAATCCTTGTTAATGCGATGAAAGGCGGCACGCTATCCCATAAAGGCGAGCATTTTGAGCTGAGCGACATTCCTC
>NZ_JABEPH010000532.1:0-2958 GCF_013004495.1 Rhizobium sp. SEMIA 4085 | reverse complement strand
CGGTTACGTCGGCCTGGAAGCGGCGGCAGTGTTCCGGGAGATCGGCAAGGACGTGACCCTGGTCGAGTCCCTTGACCGTGTGCTGGCCCGTGTGGCAGGGGAGCCAATATCACGCTTTTACGAAAACGAGCATCGGGCGCGCGGCGTCGACATCCGCCTCAACAGCAATGTTGCTTCTTTGGAGGGCGTGAACGGCCGCGTCTCGAATGTCATTCTTGCATCCGGGGGGAGGATTGCAGCCGACATCGTCGTCGTCGGAATCGGCATCATCCCGTCGGTCGGCCCTCTGATCGCCGCCGGAGCTGAGGGCGCAAACGGTATCGATGTCGATCCGTTTTGCCGTACGTCCTTGCCCGACATCTATTGCATCGGCGACTGCGCCCGCCTCAAAAACGGTGCGGGTATCCGCATTGAATCGGTGCAGAATGCGACCGATCAGGCGACCACCGCTGCCAAGGCTATCTGCGGTGAGCTCAGGGCATACGACGCAATGCCGTGGTTCTGGTCCAATCAGTACGACCTGAAGATGCAGACCGTTGGCCTCAATTTCGGCTTCGACAGCGTTGTCACGAGAGGTGATCCCGTCTCCCGAAGCTTCAGTGTCATCTATCTGAAAAACGGAGCAGTTCTCGCCCTCGATTGCATCAACTCACCACGCGATTACGTGCAGGGGCGAAAGCTTGTCGACAGCGCGGCGAGGATCGATCCCGCCGCTTTGGCGAACACATCGAGACAACTCAAGGAAATCGACCTCGTCACCTCGTGAGACGTCAAGGCGCAGAAAAGTGGAGGAAAAATGGCTACCATATCAGTACGAACCCGGGACGGAGAGCTCCATAGCTTCGAAGGACGGGTAGGCGCCTCGCTCATGGAGAATATCCGGAACGGTGGGTTTGATGAACTTTTGGCGATGTGCGGTGGCTGCCTGTCCTGCGCAACCTGCCACGTGTTTGTCGAGGAGCTTCCGGCGAGCGCAAGTCTACCGATTCCCTCTATAGATGAGACAGAGCTGATCGAGGGATCCGATTACCGCCAGGAGAACTCCCGGCTTTCCTGTCAGATACCGTTCGATGAGACACTCAGTGGTATCGTCATCGGAATTGCACCCGAAGACTAGAGGGAGGTCCCTTTCGGACAGAGGATGTCGCACGCTAATCTCGCAACAGCCCGGGCGGTTGAACAACGCCCGGGTAACGGACCCGGCGACAGCTGGGTGTGACTGACCCTATGCTCTCACATTCATGCTGTGACGACGGGTGCTGCCTCTGAGATATGGTAATGGGAAGGCGTCCTTTCCCCGCAATTTGCGACCGGACGACACGGCGCAATAGGCTCCAACCCTCGCCAATCAGGCACCGTGAAATAACCTCTGCAGTTTTTGCGTTCGTCGCCGACCAAAATTCCGTGTTCGCATCGCCGTCGGATTATTGCCAGTTTACGACAATTGCGGATCTGCATCGTGGTCGGTTCTAGATCTGCTCAGGCTCGAGGAGATTTCCCTCTGGATCGCGAGCATAGGCAATGAGAAATGGCTTATCCGCGGTCCCAAAGTCCGTGACTTCTCCAATTTGCGCGCCTCCCGCTGAAGCAATCAGAAGCCCCTCAAAGGGTAATGTTGGCATTTTGCTGCCGAATTGCTTGAGCTGTCGCCGCAACCGGAATGATGAATGGTGAGCCGTCCTTACGATTCTGCAATGCGGCAGTTGGATCGCTATCGGGTTCTGGCAATCCGCGCATTGCGCTCCCGTGGGGAGTGAAGCCGCCATGCGGGCAAAGCATCCCACCCTCCAGGAAAAACGAGAACGGGTCAGTTGATTATCGGCAGCAGCTTGTTGATCGAATCCTTTGCATCGCCGTAATACATTCGAGTATTTTCCTTGTAGAACAACGGGTTCTCGATGCCCGAGTAACCGGTGCCTTGGCCACGCTTGGAAACAAACACCTGCTTGGCTTTCCACACTTCCAGAACCGGCATGCCGGCGATCGGCGAATTCGGATCTTCCTGTGCGGCCGGATTGACGATGTCGTTGGAACCGATGACGATGACGACATCCGTATTCGGAAAATCGTTGTTGATTTCGTCCATTTCCAACACGATGTCGTAGGGCACCTTTGCCTCGGCCAGAAGCACGTTCATGTGGCCGGGCAGGCGGCCAGCAACCGGATGAATGGCGAAGCGTACGTCCTTGCCGGTTGCACGCAGCTTCCGGGTAAGCTCGGAGACTGCACTCTGCGCCTGTGCGACCGCCATCCCGTAGCCGGGCACGATGATGACTGAATCGGCATCGTTAAGGGCGGCGGCAGCGCCTTCGGCGTCAATCGCAACTTGTTCGCCCTCGACAGCCATCGCCGGGCCAGAGGCATTGCCGAAACCGCCGAGGATCACCGACAGGAACTGCCGGTTCATGGCTTTGCACATGATGTAGGAGAGGATTGCTCCGGAGGAGCCGACGAGGGCGCCGGTGACGATCAGAAGATCGTTTCCGAGCAGGAAGCCGGTCGCAGCCGCTGCCCAGCCCGAATAGGAGTTGAGCATGGAAACCACGACCGGCATGTCGGCCCCGCCGATCGCCATGACGAGATGCGCGCCGATGATGAAGGCAATCAACGTCATCAGATAAAGCGTCCATGAGCCGGCACCGCTCATGTAGAGCAGCAAGAGGACGAAGGAGGCTGCGACCATCGCGCCGTTGAAGGCATGGCGGCCGGGCAGGATCAGCGCTTTACCGCCGATACGGCCCGAAAGCTTGCCATAGGCGATGATCGAACCGGTGAAGGTCACGGCACCGATGAAGACTCCGAGGAAGATCTCCACCTCGTGGATGATCTGTTCGGCATGCGTCGCGAATTCATGCCCCGTCATATCGGAGTTAAGGCCGATAAAGACCGCGGCGAGGCCGTCGAAGGTGTGAAGGGCCGGCACGAGCTGCGGCATACAGGTCATTACGACACACCGCG
>NZ_JABEPH010000051.1:0-22587 GCF_013004495.1 Rhizobium sp. SEMIA 4085 | reverse complement strand
CCGTGCCCGCCGCCGTGCCCTACGCAAACCACGCCTCGGGGGTGGGGGGCCCGGGGCGGAGTGCCGTCGGGACGGTGTCCCCCCCGGCGTGCAAGGATTTTGCTGTTCCCCCCCGCCCGGGGGGGAAGGAGGGGGTGGCCGTGGGGCGCCCCCCCAGCACCGCCGGCGCCGAGCAGGATGATCCATATCCAGGGCATGCCCGCCATGAAGAACATGCCACCCCACACGGCCGTCGTCAGGATCGTCTGGCCAAGGTCAGGTTGGGCGACCAGCAGAGCCGCGACCATCCCGAAGAGGATGATCGCAAAGAGGTTGCCCGGGATTTCCGGCTGCCGTGCATGCTCTGCAAAAAGCCAAGCACAGACGACGACGAAGGCGGGCTTCATGAATTCCGACGGCTGGACCGAGATGCCGGCAAGCGTCACCCAGCGTCGGGAGCCTTTGACCTCGATGCCGAAGAAAAGTGCCAGGACCATCATGGCGAGCGAGATGACAAGCAGTAGGATGGCGGTCCGTCGCACCTGCCGCGGCGTCAGAAAGGAAAGCCCGATCATGACGGCGATCGAGGGGATCATGAAAGCCGCGTGGCGTTTCACAAAATGGAACGGCTCGAGCCCGATGCGCTCGGCAACCGCGGGCGAGGCCGCAAAGGAGAGCATGAAGCCGACGCCCATCAGGAAGATGAACATCGCCAGAAAAAAGCGGTCGATGGTCCAAAACCAATCGGCCAAAGGCCCACGTTCCGCACGGCTCACCATGTCATTTATCTCCTGTTGCCGAATCGACCAGCATGGTCACTCCGTCGAGCGCTGCCACATGGCTGACAAATGCATCGCCCCTGACTTCGAAGTTCTTGTACTGGTCGAAGCTTGCGCAAGCCGGGGATAACATCACCGCGGATGGACCAGTGTCATCTTTTTCCGCATCGGCTGCGGCATGGGCAACCGCGCGATCCAGCCTCCCCGAAATCTCGTAGGGCACCGCCTCGCCGAGCGTCGCGGCAAATTCTGCCGCCGCTTCGCCGATCAAATAGGCCTTGGCGATGCGCGGGAAGAACGGGGCAAGCGTCGTGATACCTCCCGCCTTCGGCAGACCACCGGCGATCCAGTAGATGCGATCGTAGCTGGAAAGCGCGGGCGCTGCGGCGTCTGCGTTAGTCGCTTTCGAATCGTTGACAAAGACGACTTTGCCGCGTGTCCCGATCGGCTGCATCCGATGTTTGAGGCCGGGGAAGGAGGCAAGCCCGGTGCGAATTTCTTCGGCCGAAACGCCGACGGCAAGGCAGGCGGCGACCGCTGCAGCGGCATTCTGAGCATTGTGGCCGCCGCGTAGCGTCTGGATGCCGTCGAGATCGGCAAGCGGCAGAGCCGCAGCCGAAGAAGCCTGCATGAGCTTCGTACCCTCGGCATAGATTCCATCGGCCAGCGGATGGCGGCGCGATATGCGGACCACCTTCGTTCCTGCCCGCTCGACGCGATCAGCGATCATTTCGCAATGACTGTCATCGACGCCAACGATAGCGGTGCCGCTGCCGGCAACCAAACGCTCCTTGATGCCGGCATAGTGCTGTATCGTGCCGTGACGATCGAGATGATCAGGCGTCAGGTTGAGCAGGATACCTGCCGAGGGATTGAGCGTCGGCGCCAGATCGATCTGGTAGGAGGAGCACTCGACGACATAGTAGCGTCCGGCCTTCGGCGGATCGAGCGTCAGCACGGCCGTTCCGATGTTGCCGCCAAGCTGCGTGTCGCGGCCGCTGGATTTCAGGATATGAGCAATCAGCGCGGTCGTCGTCGACTTGCCGTTCGTGCCTGTGATGGCGATGAACGGGCAATCGGGCGCATGCGCCCGGCGCTCGCGCACGAAGAGTTCGACATCGCCAACGATATCGACACCGGCGGCGCGGGCGAGATCGACAGTCCAATGCGGTTTCGGATGCGTGAGCGGCACACCCGGCGACAGAACGAAGAGCGACTGAACGCTCCAATCGATGATTCGCAGGTCCGCGGTATGGATACCCTCGGCGGCCGCCTTGATGACACTGTCCGGATTATCGTCCCAGGCCGTGACATGGGCGCCGCCCAGAATAAGCGCGCGGGCCGTTGCAAATCCGGACCCGCCAAGCCCGAATAGCGCGACCTTCTTTCCTGCAAACGTCGTGACAGGAATCATGTCCGCCTCACCGCAGCTTGAGGGTCGAAAGCCCAAGCATCGCAAGGCCGACGGCGATGATCCAGAAGCGGATCACCACTTGGCTTTCGGTCCAGCCCTTCTTCTCGAAATGGTGATGGATCGGCGCCATCAAGAAGACGCGGCGCCCGGTCATCTTGAAGAAGCCGACCTGGATGATGACCGAGAGCGTTTCTGCAACGAAGAGACCGCCGATGATTGCCATGACGATCTCGTGCTTGGTCGCGACCGCAACGGTGCCGATGGTGCCGCCGAGCGCCAACGAACCCGTATCGCCCATGAAGATTGCGGCGGGCGGCGCGTTGAACCAGAGGAAGCCGAGGCCTGCACCGATGACTGCGCCGAGCACCACGGCAAGTTCGCCCGTGCCGGGCACGAAGTTGATCTGCAGGTAGTTCGCAAAGACTGCGTTACCGGCAAGATAGGCAATGATACCGAAGGATGCGGCAGCGATCATCACCGGAACGATCGCCAGACCATCGAGACCGTCCGTCAGGTTGACGGCGTTGCCCGCCGAAACGATGACGAAGCCACCGAAGGCCACGAACACGATGCCGAGATTGATCAGGAAATCCTTGAAGAACGGGAATGCGACCGAGGAGCCGAAGGTCGAGCCTGCGGTACCGGAGGCAAGCGCGGTGCGCATCATGAAATAGACGGCGATGCCGGCAATCACAAACTCTATGCCGAGACGCGCCTTGCCCGAGAACCCCTTATCACTCTGCTTCGTGACCTTGAGATAGTCGTCGTAAAAGCCGATCGCGCCGAAGCCGAGGGTGACGAGCAGCGTCGCGACAACATAGACGTTGGAAAGGTCGGCCCACAGAAGCGAGGCGCCGACGATGCCCGCGAGGATCATCAGCCCGCCCATGGTCGGCGTGCCGGCCTTCTTGAAATGCGTCTGCGGCCCGTCGGCGCGGATCGGCTGGCCCTTTCCCTGGCGGATTCGGAGCGAGTTGATGATCATCGGCCCGAAGAGGAAGACGATCAGTGCGGACGTGAAGAGAGAGGCGCCTGTACGGAAGGTAATGTATCTGAACAAGTTCAGAAATTTCAGTTGGTCCGACAGTTCGACTAGCCAAATCAGCATTCGAGGCCCCTTGTTTACCCGGTCAAAGTTCGCGTTGCGTGTCTACAAATGGCGCAAACCTGTCAAGGATCGCAGCGACAATCTTGCCGAAGCCTATCCCCAAGGACGATTTCACCATCAACACGTCGCCGGGCGCGACCGAGTTCAATACATATTCCGTGAGTTCTTCCGTCTTCTCGCGGTATTCGACCTGCACGCTGTCGGGAAGCGATTCCTTCAGCGCCAGCATGTCCTTGCCCGCAAGCCAGACATGTTCGATGCCGGCCGCAAGCAGCGGGCCGGAAAGGTCGGAATGAACCTTTTGCGCGTATTCGCCCATTTCCAGCATGTCGCCGAGCACGGCGATGCGGCGCCCGCGGCCTGCCGGACCGGCTGTGGCAAGCAGCGCGATGGCCGCGCGCATCGAGGCGGGGTTGGCGTTGTAGCTTTCGTCGATCAGTGTGAAGCTACCGTTTCCGACCGACAACTTGTGGCGGCGGCCCCTGCCCTTTTCGGGCTGCAGGGAGGCCAGCGCTGCGATCGCCTTGTCGAGGTCCGCGTTGACGAGCGTGACGATGCCGAGAGCTGCCAGCGCATTTTCCGCAATGTGCCGTCCGGGCGCGCCGATCGCCACTTCGAACGTGTCGCCGTCGATCGTCAGCCAGAGCGCCGAGCTTTCATCCGAACCGTTGAATTCCGCAAGGCGGAACTCGGCCTTCGCGTGCTGGCCGAAGGAATGGATATTCTCGATGCCGAGCGACTGCGCCGTCCGTTCGAGGAAATTGTATTGGTCGCTGTCGCGGTTGAGCACGACATGCCCGCCGCGCACCAAGCCTTCGAAAACCTCCGCCTTCGCCGCGGCGATTTCCTTGATACTCTTGAAATTGCCGAGATGCGCGGGAGCGATCGTCGTGACGACGGCGACATGCGGCCGGATCATCTTCACAAGCGGCCGGATTTCGCCCGGGTGGTTCATGCCGACTTCAAAGACGCCGAAGTGCGTGTCGAGCGGCATGCGTGCCAGTGTCAGCGGCACGCCCCAATGGTTGTTGAAGGAGGCGACGGAGGCGTGCACCTTGCCGGACGGAGAAAGCACGTGGCGAAGCATCTCCTTGGTCGTCGTCTTGCCGACCGAGCCCGTCACCGCAATGATCTGAGCCCGAGAGCGCTGACGCGACGCGACGGCAAGCCGACCGAGGGCGGCGAGCACATCGTCGACGACGATCATCGGAACAGTCAATCTGCCGAGCCCCGGAAGGCGGGCTTCGCTGACGACAAGAAGTGCAGCACCGTTCGCCATCGCCATCGAGGCGAAGTCATGGCCGTCGACCCGGTCGCCCTTGATGGCGAAGAAGGCTTCGCCGGTACCGATCGAGCGGCTGTCGATGGAAATGCCGGTGATGCCTTCAGGAAGCGTGCCGAACGGGCGGCCCGCCATGGCGGCAATCATGTCATCGGTGGTCCAAAGCCAGTTCACGATTTCAGCTCCTCCAAAGCTTCGCGCACTTCGGCGTGGTCCGAGAATGGCAGCGTCACACTCCCGATGGTCTGCCCTTCTTCATGCCCCTTGCCTGCAACGATGAGTGTGTCGCCGGATTTCAGCATGCCGACGGCCTCGTAGATCGCCTCCGAACGGTCGCCGATCTCGGTAGCGCATGGCGCCGCAGCCATGATCTCGGCTCGGATCGAGGCCGGCTCCTCGGAACGCGGATTGTCGTCCGTGACGATTACCACATCGGCCAGGCGGCAGGCGATCTCGCCCATGATCGGACGCTTGCCCCGGTCGCGGTCGCCACCGCAGCCGAAGACAAGGATCACGCGCCCGGTCGTGAAGGGACGCACGGAATTCAGTACATTTTCAAGCGCATCTGGCTTGTGCGCGTAATCGACATAAGCAAGCGCGCCATCCCTCGTATGGGCAACGAGTTCGAGACGCCCCGAGGCGCCCTGCAGCTTTTCAAGCGCGGCCATCGCGATCTTGGCTGGAACGCCGGTGGACATGGCAAGCGCCGCGGCAACCAGCCCATTAGCGACCTGAAAATCGCCGGCGAGCGGAATATCGACCTCGAAAATCTCGTCACCGCAATGAACTTCGGCGATCTGCTTGTGACGGAAGTGCTCGACCCGCTTCAGCGCCAGGTAGTCCCCTTTGCGGCCGACGGTGCGGACATCGTGGCCCGCATCCTTCGCCGCCTTGATCGCCTGCTCGGACCAGGCATCGTCGGCGAAGATGATGGCAGGCGAACCCTTTGGCAGCAACGTATCGAAAAGCCGCATCTTGGCGGCCATGTAGCTTTCGACGGTCGGATGATAATCCATGTGATCGCGGCCGAGATTGGTGAAGGCGGCAGCCGAAAGCTTCACACCATCCAGACGGCACTGGTCGAGGCCGTGGCTCGATGCCTCCATCGAAGCGTGCGTGACGCCCTCGTCAGCGAGATCGGCCAGCAGCTTGTGCAGCGAAACCGGATCGGGGGTCGTCAGCGAGCCGTATTCGTTGCGCATCGGCGAAACGACGCCGGTCGTGCCGATCATGGCTGCCGGATGTCCGGCATAGGCCCAGATCTGGCGGGTGAAGGAAGCGACGGAGGTCTTGCCCGCCGTGCCGGTTACGGCAACCATCGTCTGAGGCTGCCTGCCATAGAAATGCGATGCGGCGACGGAGAGAAAACGGCGCGGTTCCTTGACCGCCAGGACAGGAATGGGAGCCTCGACGGCTTGAGTCGACACGGCAAGGGTCGCGCCATGTTTGGCGGCATCGGCGATATAGACCGCGCCGTCCGCCTTCGAGCCAGCCACCGCAATGAACGCCATTCCGGCTTCGATCTTGCGGCTATCGGCTGAAAGCCCGGAGATCTCCAGCCCGCCCACCGGCCCTTCGAGTTGCTCCTTGATTTCCGGAAACGCGCTTCCGGCTATGTCCCGCAGTTTCATCGAATGTCTTTTCTTTCTCACGCCGCCCACCCCACGCGAATCGGCGCTGGTATTCATTCACACTCAATAAGACACCAGCAAGGCCGATCCGTCTTGGCCAAACTGCGGTTCGATACCGAGGATGGGTGCGGCACGCCGGATGATGTTCTTGACCATCGGCGCAGCCGTGTAGGCAGCGATGTTCTGGCCCTTTTCGCCGTTATGTGGTTCGTCGCAGAAGGTCAGCACGACATATTGTGGATTATCGATCGGGAACGCCGCGATGAAAGCGTTGAAGTTCAAGTCATTCGCGTAGCGGCCGTTGACGACCTTGTCGGCCGTGCCCGTCTTGCCGCCAACGTTGAAGCCCGGCACGTCGGCGTTGCGTCCCGAACCTTTGAGGCCGTTCAGCTTGAACAGATAGCGGATTTCGTCGCTGGTGCTCTTCTTGACGACGACCTCGGCCGTCTCGTCTGCCTGGTCACGGGTACGCGGCAGGAAGGTCGGCTCGATGAGCTTGCCGCCGTTGACGAGGGCTGCGCCGGCAACGGCCGTCTGCAGCGGTGTCGTCGAGACGCCATGGCCGAAAGAGATCGTGATCGAGTTAATCTTCTTCCAGACCTTCGGCTGGCTCGGCATCTTCACTTCCGGTAGTTCCGTCCGCATCTTCGTCAGCAGCCCAAAGCGCGTCAGATAGTCCTTCTGCAGGTCCATGCCGACGATATCGATCATCTTCGCCGTTCCGATGTTCGACGAATATTCAAAGATTTCCGGCACGGTCAGCCAGCGGCGCTGACCGTGGAAATCGTTGATCGTAAAGCCGCCGATGCGGATCGGGCGGCTCGCATCGAAGCTGTCGTTAATGCTGACCTTGCCGCTGTCGAGCGCCATGGCCGTGCTGAAGGTCTTGAAGGTCGAGCCCATTTCGAACGTGCCGTTCGACATGCGGTTCAGCCAGCCTTCCTTGGCGCCCTCTTCCGGATTGTTCGGGTCGAAGTCCGGCGCTGAGGCCATGCCGAGCACTTCGCCGGTATGAATATTAAGGACGACCGCGCCCGCGCCCTTGGCTTCGTAGTTGGTGACCGCGTTTATCACGACGTCGCGCACGATGTTCTGGACGCGCAGGTCGATCGAGAGCTTGACCGGCTCGAGCGGTTGATCGCTGGTCATTCCCACCGATGCCAGGTCGGCAAGGCCCTGGTCGTCGATGTATTTTTCCATGCCCGCGACGCCGCGGTTGTCGATGTTGACGTAACCGAGAATATGCGAGGCCGTCGGACCACCCGGGTAGAAGCGACGCTTTTCCGGACGGAAACCGATACCGGGAATGCCGAGCGCCAGAATCTGGCTCTGCTGCTTCGGGGTCAACTGGCGGCGAAGCCACGCGAAATGCGAACTCTTGACCGAGAGCTTCTTGTAAGTGCCCCTCACGTCGAGATCGGGCAGGACCGTCGCAAGCTTCTCGATTGCCTCATCGGCATCGACGATCTTGTTGGGCTCGGCAAAAAGGGAAACCGTGCGGATGTCGGTCGCCAGCACTTCGCCGTTGCGATCGAGGATGTCGGGCCGCGACGCCATCAGGCGGTCCGGTGGCAGAATGCTGGAAACGACTTCCGGATCCTTCATCCCATATTCGACCAGGCGGCCGCCGATGACGCCGTAAAGCGCGGTGAACCCGAGGATCAGCAGGCCGACGCGGCTTTTGGCCTGACCGGACTTTTTCTTGCGCGAACCTTCAAGCGGCAAGCTGCCCGAGGGGCCACCAAAGCGGTTGTAGACACCGGAGGAGAAATGCGCCTGGCTTTTCAGGACCATGATGCGAGAGAGAAACGACATGGCTACTCCACAGATCCCGTTGACATCAGATCCTCTTCTTCCGCCCGCGGTGCCGGAGTGGGAACCGGCTGGGCCTTGGCAGCAACGGCCCTACCTGCGCTTGCACCAGGCTTCTGGCCGTTCTTCGCCTCGGTGATTTCCGGAACCGGGACCTGCGATTTCAACATCGGCAATTCGCGCATATGGACGAGCGCGGTGGAGTCCGTCGGCTGCAACTTCAGTTCGCCATTATAGGTATTCACCAGCCGCTCCAGCCGGTTCGGCTGCGATTGCAGCGCCCAATCGGCCTTGAGCAGATCGATCGTATCCTTTTCGAGCTTGATCTCGGCTTCGAGGCGATGAACCTCTTCGAGCTTCAATTCTGCGCGGTGCTTGATTGTATAGGTCACGGTGGCCGCTGCCGTCATGACACAGATGAGCACAAAGTCGAGCGTTCTCAGCATATCAACCCCCAAGCTTTTCGAGGCTGGCAAGACTGGGCAATCCGAAGATCGAGATATCCCCAGCTTCGGCCGGCGCATTGGTACGCGTGCCGGCCCGCAGCTTGGCCGAACGCGCCCGCGGATTGGCCTCAGCTTCAGCCTTGCCTGCAGCAATCATGGATTTACCGATTGGTTCGAAGGTCGCCGCACGCTCGTGGGCGATCGGCAGATGGCGCGAGCCTGAAGCTTTGCCCGCGCGGTCGGAGAAGAATTTCTTGACGATACGGTCTTCCAGCGAATGGAAGGTGACGACCACGAGACGGCCGCCGGGCTTCAAGACGCGCTCGGCGGCAAAGAGCGCCTGACCGAGCTCGCCAAGCTCGTCGTTGACGAAGATGCGAAGCGCCTGGAAAACGCGGGTCGCCGGATGAATCTTGTCCTTCATCTTGCGCGGCGTCACCACCTCGATGAGCCCGGCGAGATCGCGCGTCGTTTCGAACGGCTTTTCGGCCCGGCGCTTCTCGATGGCATGCGCGATACGCGGCGCCTGATCTTCTTCACCGAGGAAATGGAAGATGCGGATGAGTTCGGCGACCTTTGCGCGATTGACGACGTCGGCGGCAGAAACGCCGGAAGCAGACATGCGCATGTCGAGCGGACCGCTCTTCTGGAAGGAGAAACCGCGCGCAGCCTCATCGATCTGCATCGAGGAAACACCAATATCGAGCACGACGCCGTCGAGTCCACTCTCAGGCGCATGATCGGCCAGGCTGGAAAACTGCGAATGCGTGAGCTTCAGGCGGCCACCATAGGCTGCAACCATGTCCTGCCCGGCCGCAATTGCCGTCGGATCCCGATCCAGCGCGATCACATCGGCGCCGGCATCGAGGATGGCCGATGTGTAGCCACCGGCACCAAAGGTTCCATCGAGAATTATTTTGCCGGAAGCCGGCTGAAGTGCTGAAAGCACTTCGGCAAGAAGAACCGGAATGTGGCGAACCGGTCCGCCACCGGCATCAGTTGAACCTCCGCCAGGATTCGCCGCCATTCCGTACCCTCGTTCTATCCGGAGCGCCTGCCCGCCAGCCTGCGCTCCCCTCGTGCCTGTATCTGGGCCGCCTGGAATGCCTGCGGCTGCCAGATCTGAAAATGGTCCGCCCGACCGACGAAGGCCACCTCGTCCGAGATGCCGGTAAAGTCGCGGATGAAGTCCGTGACCATCAGCCGCCCCTCGGCGTCGAGCTTCATGAAGACCCCGCCCCCATGAATAAGAAGCGACATCTCGTTCGCATCCGGCGAAAACGGATCCTCCGCAGCTATCTGCCGCTCGAACCTTTCGAGAAGATCCGGGCCGCCGACGCTGATCGCCGGAAACACAAAGTCCTGAAAGCAATAGAGCTCCTGGACGTTGCGCTGCGCCAGAACGGAGCGAAAGGCCGCAGGCACGGAAACCCTGCCCTTGGAATCGATCCGGTTGGTCGCACTCGAAAGGAAGCGGCTCATGACACGAAACATCCGTTCCCGAAAGAGCCCGGGCAGAATACTGATGCCCAAAACCCTCAAATTCAGACACAGCTTCGCCAGCCGGATGAACGAAAATCCATCCGGCGCCTCCGGAAAGGAAGACGCCTTGGCTTTGCGATTGATGGGCGTTTGATTGCCCTCGTGCAGTGCATTTATGGGATAGCATGGGACCATATGGGCGTCAATGGGAAACGCCCGTCTCGCGATGAGCGCAGTATCGAAAATTTATAAGCTGTTAAGTTTAACAAAGGGTTAGGATCGACACTTCCGCTCGCCCCAGAAAGCATCGATGAGAAAAGGAAACCGCACGACTGCACATGCGCCGCATGCGCAAAAATCGCGAACAATCAGAGGATTACGGATCGGCGCCCCGAAATCCGACGCCACAGAAGGTAATCGCCAGTTGGCCTGTAAGCCGGGTTCTGTATGGCTCCGGCCGAAACCGGAACGTGGCAGCCATTCCTCTGGGACAGCGCTTGCACGCTGCCTCACGCAACCCACCCGGATGACTGACCCGGAAACCGGCCGACGGGCTTTCGCCCGCCACGTCATCCCTATTCGGTCTTGCTCCCGGTGGGGTTTACCGTGCCGTCGCCGTTGCCGGAGACGCGGTGGGCTCTTACCCCACCCTTTCACCCTTACCTGCGCAAGCGCAGGCGGTTTGCTTTCTGTGGCACTTTCCCTGAGGTCGCCCTCGCCGGACGTTATCCGGCACCGTATTTCCGTGGAGCCCGGACTTTCCTCACCTTACCGCCTTTCGACATTGGTAAAGCGCGGCTGCCCGGCCAACTGGCAGAGCTCAAATAGCCGAGAGTGCCGCCAATTGCCACTGGAAATATACGGATCACATTACCGGAAAGAAGGTTTGAAATCCGTAGCGTAGCCCTGATCCCCGATTTCACCCTTAAACAACACCTCAGCCCCAAGACGGCCGATCTCGTCGGAACTCTTCGCCGAAGTGCCGGCGCAGCCGGTCAGCACCGCAAACCGTGGAGACGAAGTATAGCCGATCATCGGATAACGGCTCTTCGTATGCGAGACGGCGCAGGCCGCCGTCGAAACGGAAAGCGGCCGCAGATCCGGAACAAGACGGCGGGCAATCGCCATGAGATGGTCGCGCACCGCCGGCCGGCCGTCGCTCCGGAACCAGGCACGCAAATCCTTCTCGGTCTTCAGTAGGTAGTCATTGGGGTCGCCGCCGATCTTGAGATAGAATTTCAAGTCAGGATAGCGGATCGGAGGCAGCAGATAGATGTCGGTTTCCGGCGCCTCGACGATCAAGGACGGCATGGCGGCAAACTGTGCGGCCTGCGCCTCGCTCACTTCGAACAGCGTGACCGTCCGCCCATGAACCGACATATCAACCGATTGAGGCAACAGATTCTCGCCAATGGAAAAACCGCCTGCCGCAAGCAGCACTTTTTCCGCCGAGTAGACCTTGCCGCGCGAGGTCTCGACAGCCGCAAGCCCGCCCGCCTCGCGGATCGCCGTCACAGAGTCGCGAACGACTGTTGCACCCGCCTTTTCCGCAATGATCGACTGCGCCTTCACCAGTTTGCGCGGACTGATATGGCCGGCACCCTTTACCTGGAATACGCCCTCGCAGCCGCCCGGTAGGGCAAAGAAAGGAAACGCTGCTCTGAGGCTCGCCTCGTCGAGCAGCTTCGTTTCGACACCAATCGATGCAGCGGCTTTGATCGTGCTGACGATATAATCGCTCTGCGCCGGCGCCACGAAGGCGCAACCCGCTTCGGTGTAGAACGTGATGCCGCTCTCTGCTTCGATCTCAGCATAGCGGGCGATGGAACGATTGGCGAGCAGCGCCCAATCGCGATCCGGATCGACGGTCCGGGTGATGCGGCCCTCATCGTAATGGCTGGCGAAAACACCCTGATGCGCCTTGCGATTTTCCGGTTCGTCCGGACCGATCACGGCAACGCCGTCCGTCTGTCTCGCCAGATGCTTCGCCGCCGCCGCACCCATCATGCCGCGGCCGACGACGATATATTTGAAATCAGCCGCCATACCTCACCTCGCTTCGAGGTCAAATAGCACGGCGGCCGACGCGATTCATATTCTTAAATCGAGGTTTGCGCCGCGCTTGACATAAGAGTGAGCACTTTGCCGCAATAGGCCTTTGAGATCGGGTTCATCTTCCGTGCGCCGTGGCCGGCATTGTATTTGAGGATGGTGTTGCAGGTCTGCCCGCCGCCGAGTTCGTGGGCAGCCGCGAGATATTTCATCCCATATTTGATGTTCGTTTCCGGATCAAAGAGCCCTTTCTTCGTTCCCGAATAACCCATCATGCGCGCCGTTGCCGGCTTTATCTGCATGAGGCCGATCTCGCCTGCGCTGCCGCGTGCCTTCGGGTTGAAATTGCTCTCGACCCGGACGACGGCGTGGGCAAGCTCGACAGGCACGTCATATTGCTCGGCGTATTTGGCAATTAGAACGGAATATTTATTCGCTGTGAAATCCGGCATTGCATAACCGCTTTGGCGGTCGACGGTCTTGAAAAGGACCGTCTGGGTTTTCTCGTTGCCGTCATTGTTTTTATTACCTGCATCGCCAGCAAACGCGCAGCCGTACCCTGCCAGCAGCAGGCTTGCGCATGCCGCTGCACCAATAATCAAATGTCTCATGTAGTCTAGTTACTCCGACCCAAAGAATTACCAGACTGCGCGCCTCGCCGTCTTCCGGTTCCACGTGCCAAGGACTGGCAACGTTCCGCAGCAATTCTTATCGTTTCATTTTGACTCCCGCAGCTACACACAAAAACAGCCGCGAGCGCCGTTCAGCGACCGGGGTTAGACCATCGCAATGAGGAGATAATAGGGAAATGATGTGGCAGTGCAGCATTCAAGGTCGTTTGCGCAAAAAACGTTGCTTGAGCGTCACACAGACGTCATGAATAACGCGGCAGCGCAGAGAGCAGCCGGTGTAGCGTGTCGATCGTCGAAAAGTCGGCAATGCCGTCGACGCGCTCCTGGCGGAAATGACGCTGGAAGGCCTCCACGTCGCCCGCCGTCTTTTCGGAGAATTCACCTGTGATTTCCGTGGCATAACCGTAAAGCGAGAGCATCGACTGCAAGGCTTCCACCGGTTGGCCGCAGTCACCCCGCTGGAAGAAGCGCCCGCCGGTGATCGGCGCCGGTTCGACCCAGTGTCCTACCCCTGCGTGATGCAATTTTGCCCACGGAAATTTCTCGCCCGGATCGACCTTGCGAATCGGTGCAACGTCCGAGTGCGCGAGCACCCTTTCCGGTGCGATCGACCAACGTTTGCCGCAATCACGACACAATTCGATCACCGCCGCAATCTGCTCTTCAGGGAAGTCCGGTAGGCCGCCCGGATGCCCGGCATTGACAATTTCGATGCCGATGGATCGGGAATTGATATCTCCCTCGCCATGCCAGCTGCCCTTGCCGGCATGCCACGCCCGACGCGCCTCCGCAACGAGCTGAACGACATCGCCGTTCTCGTGGACGAAATAGTGGCAGGAGACCTGGCTCTCCTCGCGACAGAGCCAATCGAGCGCCGAGCCCGGCGTCGGCATGCCCGTGTAATGAAGGATGATCATATCCGGTTTGCGCCCGTCCGCACGCTCGCCATGGTTCGGCGACGGCTGCACGCAGGCCTTGCGATAGTCGGCCTCGAACGAGGTCATGCGGCGCGGCGTTCCTTCTCGATCGTCGCATAGGCATCGTTGAGGGCAGCCATGCGCTCGTTGGCGATCGCGTGGAACTCCCTGGGCACGCCGCGCGAAATCAGCCGGTCGGGATGGTTCTCGCTGACAAGGCCGTGATCGCGGCGGCGGATCGTCGGTTAATCGTCGGAAGGCGAAACCCCGAGGACCTTGTAGGGGTCCCGGCCGATCGAAACATGGCGCGCCGCGATCTGCTCGAAACGTTCTTCGCTCATCTCGAAGATCTGGCCGATATGACGGAGAAAATTCATCTCCTTCTCATGGACCGCCCCGTCCGCCTTGGCGATGTGGAAGAGGCCGTCGAGCACGTCTTCCAAAACAGCGCAATTGGAGGCGCAGCTGACGCACAGTGAGGAAAGCTTCGCAGCATAGGCCTCGTAACCGGCCACATCCTGGCGCGCGAGATTGTAGAGGCGGGCAACGTTCTTCGCCTGGTCCTGTGGAAAGAAGAAAATGTCGCGGAAAGCCCGGACTTCCTTCTCGCTGACGATCCCGTCGGCCTTCGCCATCTTGGCGGAAAGTGCGATGATGGCAACGGAGAACGCGACCTTGCGACGGGTCTCGGGATCACCCTCGAAAACCGTGCGGATCGCCTCGACGATCGCCGAGAGCAGGTTACCCGCAGCGTTGCCAACAGCATTCAACAGTTTTTCCCAGAAGGACATCGAAGTTTCTCGCATCGCAATATGAAAATACCTTGATCAAATAATCATAGCCATTGCAAGGCGGCGATTGGTCGTAGGATTGAAAACACTTTTCACAATTCGGTAATTGTAGCGCCTCTTATCAGGCGAGAAACGGCATTCGCATGCGCGCCAATATATGCCTTTCGGACATGCTCGCTGCCTCCTCGGGATTTTCCACAGGGCGTCTCAGAAAGCAAATCGGGGCTTGAAACGATTAGATGCGTCCTTCTTGCCACCTTTCTTGCCTTGCCCGCCGAAGCCGCGCATTTTTCGTAAATTCTTTGCTTTACAGGCCTCTTTCCCTGCCGCATCCATGCGTTAGGTAAGCTGCATGCGACTACCCGCACGAAGCACTCAAGGAGGGAAAATGGCCAAACAGAAAGTAGCAATGCTGACCGCCGGAGGCCTGGCTCCCTGTCTTTCCTCAGCCGTTGGCGGCCTCATCGAGCGCTACAGCGACGTCGCGCCGGATGCCGAGCTCATTGCCTATAAATCCGGCTATCAGGGTGTGCTGCTTGGCGACAGCATCCAGATCAACAAGGAAATGCGCCAAAAGGCGCCGCTTCTCCACCGCTTCGGCGGCTCGCCGATCGGCAACAGCCGCGTCAAGCTCACCAATGCCGCCGATTGCGTCAAGCGCGGCCTAGTCAAGGAAGGCGAGAATCCGCTTCGCGTCGCAGCCGAACGCCTTGCCGATGACGGCGTCACCATCCTTCACACCATCGGCGGCGACGATACCAACACGACTGCTGCCGATCTCGCAGCCTATCTCGCTGCCAATAATTACGACCTTACCGTCGTCGGCCTGCCGAAGACGGTCGACAACGACGTCGTGCCGATCCGCCAGTCTCTGGGCGCCTGGACGGCGGCTGAAGTCGGTGCGCATTTCTTCGACAATGTGAGCAACGAGCAGAGTGCGGCGCCTCGCACGCTCGTCATCCACGAGGTCATGGGCCGCCACTGCGGCTGGCTGACGGCGGCGACCGCCCGGGCCTATCTCAGCCGTACGAAGAACTACGAATATGTCGACGGGATGATGATGAATGCGGGCCTGAAAGGCATCAATGCCGTCTATCTGCCCGAAATGGCTTTTGATCTGCAGGCCGAAGCCGAACGCCTCAAGGATATCATGGACAAGACCGGCCATGCGACCGTCTTCGTCTCTGAAGGAGCCTGCCTCGATGCCATCGTCGCGGACCGCGAAGCCGCCGGCGAGACCATCAAACGCGATGCCTTCGGCCATGTGAAGATCGACACGATCAATGTCGGCGGCTGGTTCCAGAAGCAGTTCGCCAACCTCGTCAATGCCGAGCGTTCGCTGGTTCAGAAATCCGGCTATTTCGCCCGCTCCGCGCCCGCCAATGCCGACGACCTCCGCCTCATCCACAGCATGGTGGACCTGGCTGTGGAAAGCGCCCTCAACAAGGTCTCCGGCGTCACCGGCCATGACGAAGGACAGGACGGCAAATTGCGTACCATCGAGTTCCCCCGCATCAAGGGCGGCAAGGCCTTCGATCTTTCGACCAGATGGTTCGCCGAAGTGATGGATACGATCGGACAAAAATACCAGGAAGCATGATTGACGCAGCGCTAATATGGTGTCTTTGCTTGTTTCCTAGGGATTAGGAGGAGATTCCATGTCGCTCGAAGCCTGGCTCGCTTTTGCCGCCGCATCCGCCATCATGCTTGCCATTCCGGGGCCGACCATCCTGCTCGTCGTGTCCTATGCGCTTGGCCATGGACGAAGGACGGCGCTGGCGACGGTAAGCGGCGTGGCGCTCGGCGATTTCACGGCGATGACGGCGTCCCTCTTCGGCCTCGGTGCGGTTCTGGCCGCATCGGCAATGCTCTTCACGGTGCTGAAGTGGATCGGCGGCGCCTACCTCATCTGGCTAGGCATCAAGCTTTGGCGCGCGCCGCTCATCACCGAACCGGTCGCCGACAACGACAACCTGCCGGAAGAGAAGTCGCTGAAGATCTTCCTGCACGCCTATATCGTGACGGCGCTCAATCCGAAGAGCATCGTCTTTTTCGTCGCCTTCGTTCCGCAATTCCTCAACCCCGCAAAGCCCTTCTTCGAACAGATGGTCATCATGGAGCTGACCTTCCTCGTTCTCGCAGCGATCAATGCTTCGACTTACGCACTTCTTGCGAATGCCGCACGCGGCCTCATCCGCAAGGCCAGCGTACAGCGCGCCGTCAATCGCACCGGCGGGACATTATTGATCGCTGCAGGCGCCGTGACGGCCGGTTATCGCCGTATCGCCGCCTGACGATTTTCGCCGGGTTGCGGCGCAACTGCGAATAGGTTAATGGCAAATCAGGGTTCAGGGTCTCGATAACTTTTAAATGCTGCCAGGGCGGCGCGATTCACGAAAGTGACAGAATGGTAGCGAACGGATTTTCCGGCTTGAAACGCGGCCTTGTCGTGACGACAATGCTCTGCGGTATAGCCGGATGCTCGACGGTCGAGTACACGTCCCAGGCGGAATTGACCGCTGTGCAGAGCGTCGTTCCAACCCCGAAGCCTGGCGAAGGTGCGATGATGATGGCCGCCGTACCGGCCGCCGACGGCGCCAGCCGTCCCGAAACCGCATTCGCAGCTTCCAATCCGCAGGCGACACCCGCTTTGACCGCCGCCGCAACGGCAGTGCCGGCGACGGCAACGTCCGCCGATCGTGCCATGCAGCAGGCGATGACCGCGAGTGGCACACAGATTCCGCTGACGCCGGAAATGACCGCGATCCAGTCGGTCGTGCCGACCCCGCGTCCAGGCACTCCGGCATCGCCATCGAACCAGCTTGCCTTTGCAGCGACAGCGCCGCAGAGCGGCGCCCTGGCTGCCATCGCCTCCGTCGGCGCCACGCGGCGTTCAATGTCGGATTTCACCTTCGACGAGTCCGGTCCGATGGACCCGCCGGCTGCGCCGCCGATGTTCAGCGACAGCGACATTGATACGGCGCCGACCGTGGAAAAGAGCTTTATCAGCAAGCTGATCAGCAAATATTCGAAACTTTACGAAGTCCCCGAAACATTGATCCACCGCGTCGTACACCGAGAAAGCCGTTATAATCCAAAGGCTTACAACAAGCGCGGTTATTTCGGCTTGATGCAGATCAAATACAATACGGCCAAATCGATGGGCTATGACGGCGCGCCCACCGGTCTTCTCGACGCCGAAACCAACATCAAGTATGCCGCGAAATATCTGCGCGGCGCATGGCTCGTTTCCAACAACAAGGAAGAAGATGCCGTGAGGCTTTATGCGCGAGGCTATTATTACGATGCCAAGCGCAAAGGCATGACGAATATTGCCCAGGGCGACTACTAAGCTTTCGCCTGCACATACGCTCAACTGGCAGGCAGCGCGCCCAGCAGCTCTTTCAGCATGAGCTGCGGCTTGTAGCCGAGGCGGCCTGGCGTCAAGCCCATACGGACGAAGACCAGATCGGCGGACGGCACGATCGCCATGCTTTGCCCATCATGTCCTTCCAGCCAGAAGGTATCTTCCGGCAGCCCCGCTTCGGCGCTCGTATCTCCGCCGGGTGCTGCGAGCCATGCCTGACCTTGCGTATATTTACCGCCCGACGATTGCGTCGGCGTTCGCATCGTTCGGGCAAACCCCTCCGGCAACAGCCGTTGACCGTTCCAGACGCCGTCCTGAAGCAGGAATTGCCCGAAACGCGCCCAATCGCGCGCCGTCGCGTAGAGATAGGAACTGCCTGCAAAGGTGCCACGGGCATCGACCTCCAGCACCGCGCTCGACATGCCGAGCGGCTTGAAAAGTGCCTGCCTCGGATAAGAGAAGGCCTCTTTCTGGTCGCCTACCCCATCCATCCAGATTCGCGACAACAGGACCGCCGTACCGCTCGAATAACGGAAGCGTTCGCCGGGCTTTGCTTCGAACGGCGCATTGGCGGGCAACGAAACCATATTGGGGTCGAGATAGAGCATGCGCGTCACATCCGTGACATCGCCGTACTCCTCGTTGAAAGCGAGGCCGCTTTCCATGCCCAGCAGATCCCGGAGCCTGATCTGCGACCGTTCGTCATTCTTCCACTGCGGCAAAAGGTTGGTCGCGTCGAAATCCAACTTTCCATCGAGCATGGCGCGCCCGACGAGCGCCGCATTGACTGTCTTGGTCATCGACCAGCCAAGCAGAGGCGTTTTCGCATTAAAGCCTTCGCCGTAGCGCTCCGCCACGATCCGGTCCTTGTGCACGACGACCATTGCCCGCATTTGCGGACCGGCCAGCACGTCGTTTGCCAGCAGCGACGCTATCTCTCCGTCGTTAGCTTCAGCAACGCTTTCGCCTTCCGGCCATAATGCCGCGTTCTCCGAAACCATCTGCGGCGACGTATCCGAAGGTACAGCTTCGGCAGCAGCCTTGAAATTGCCGTCAGGCACGCTCGTGCAGCCGAACGCCCCCCGATAGAGCGCATATCCGGGTGCGAAGAGCCCAAGAATGCGCGCCGTCACATGACCCTGATCCCGATCGACCGAAACTCTCACCAATCGCAGCAGCGGATTGCCCGGCGCCTGTACGTCGTCGTAGAGCACCGCTTGCGGGTCGCGTCCTGCCAAAAAGACATTCGAGCAGACGATCTTCGCCGCATATCCGTCACCCACGCGCAACAGCTCCGGCGGATTGACGCAAAGCCATGTCCCGCCTCCGATGACGATGACGACGGAAGCCGCGGCGAGTGCCTTCACGATACGAAGAACAGATCGCATGTCATTGCCTCCACGAACACAGAGAAGCAGGAAATCTCCTCACAAAAAAGAGCACAAGAACGCGAGTGCCGTTTCCTGTCAGGCAATTCCTGTGGAAAGCGATACCCACAGTCTGCGTCATCAAACTGTAGCAGGGACGCGCTACACGCCCTGAACGCAAAAAGGGTGACAGACTCATATGACGGAATTTGCACCGGATACCGGCTTCCGCAAGAACCGGAAACTCAAGGACGCTCTTCTCCGCCACAAGGCATTTTCCAAGGACGGCTTTTCGGAACGGCTTTTCGGCCTGCTCTTTTCCGGCCTCGTCTATCCGCAGATCTGGGAGGATCCGGATCTCGACATGCAGGCGATGGAACTGCAGCCGCATCACCGCATCGTCACGATCGGCTCGGGCGGCTGCAACATGCTCGCCTATCTCTCCAAGGCGCCGGCCTCCGTCGACGTGGTCGACCTCAACCCGCACCATATCGCGCTCAACCGCCTGAAGCTTGCTGCCTTCAAGCATCTTCCCGACCATATCGACCTCGTGCGCTTCCTCGCCATGCCCAATGAGCGCTCGAACAGCCAGGCCTTCGACCACTTCCTGTCGTCCAGGCTCGATGAGACGACACGCGCCTATTGGAACGGCCGCAAGTTCGGCCGCCGCCGCGTCACCGTCTTCAACCGCAATTTCTACGAGACCGGCCTGCTCGGCCGCTTCATCGGCGCGGCCCATCTGCTCGCCCGCCTGCACGGCGTCGATCTCAAAGAGATGACGAAGACCCGCTCCATCCGCGAACAGCGCCAGTTCTTCGACGAGCAGGTTGCGCCCCTCTTCGAAAAGCCGGTGGTACGCTGGATTACAGGGCGCAAGAGCTCGCTTTTCGGTCTCGGCATTCCGCCGCAGCAATATGACGAGCTTGCCAGCCTCGCCGCCGATCAGTCGATCGCACCGGTGCTGAAGCATCGCCTCGAAAAGCTCGCCTGCCATTTTCCGATGAGCGAGAACTATTTCGCCTGGCAGGCTTTTGGTCGCCGGTATGCCTCCGAGGACGAAGGCCCGCTGCCGACCTATCTGAAGCGGGAGCACTACGAGGTGATCCGCGAAAATGTCGATCGCGTCAACGTCCATCACGCAAGCTTCACCGAGCTTCTCGCCAAGGAACCTGCCGCCTCTCGCGACCGTTATATCCTGCTCGACGCGCAGGACTGGATGACGGACCAGCAGCTGAACGAGCTCTGGGCGGAGATTACCCGCACCGCCCGCACCGGCGCCCGCGTCATCTTCCGCACGGCGGCCGAAAAAAGCGTCATCGAGGGCCGTCTTTCCCCGGCGCTCCGCGAACAATGGGAGTATTTCGAGGAGAAGTCCCAAGATATGACCGCACTCGACCGTTCGGCCATCTACGGCGGCTTCCACATCTACGGAAAAAAGGCGTGACCGAAATCCGCACCATCGTGGACGAAAAAACTGAAACGCATGCCAACCTTATGGACGGCATGTATCGCTACCAGCGCCATATCTATGACCTGACGCGCAAATACTACCTGCTCGGCCGCGACCGTACGATCCGCAACCTGGAGGTCCCGGAGGGCGGCACGCTGCTCGAAGTCGGCTGCGGCACCGGCCGCAACCTGGTGCTCGCACACCGGCTGTTTTCCGGCGCGAGGCTCTATGGCCTAGACATTTCGCAGGAAATGCTGATTTCGGCGCGTAAAACATTCGCCACGAAGGCCGCGGTTGCCGATTTTCGCGTTGCCGACGCAACCGCTTTCACGCCAAGGGACTTCGGTGTCAGCGGCTTCGACCGGATCCTCATTTCCTATGCGCTCTCGATGATTCCCGATTGGGAACGCGCCGTCGATGCCGCCATCGCCGCATTGAACCCCGGCGGGCAGGTGCACATCGTCGATTTTGGCCAGCAGGAGGGCCTGCCGGCCTGGTTCAGGGCGGTGCTGAAGTCATGGCTTGCAAAATTTCACGTCACGCCTCGCGCCGATCTGCGCGAGGTGCTGGAAGCGCAAGCCCATGATAACAACGCGAGATTGTCGTTCGAGACGATCGGCGGCGGCTATGCCTGGCGGGCAGCAATCATCGCCCGGCCTTCACAATTCACTTGAAACTAACCGATTTTTTACGTTGATATGTTGAAAGAGGGGGATTCCTCTACTGAAACTCGTCTTTCGAAGGTCAAGCTGTGGGGCAAGTCGATCATTCGGTCCACGACGGGACATTTATGCGCCGGATTTTGTTCTGTGTATTGCCATTGGCTATCATGTTGGCCGGCTGTACTTCATCGGGATATGATTATCTTGAGACCGCATCCATAAAGCCGAAGACCCGCTTCAAGGATACCGACCCGCAGGATTTCGGGGCGAAGCATCCGCATCGGAACGAGGTTCACGGCATCGACATCTCCAAGTGGCAGGGCGACATCGATTGGCAGTCGGTGAAGACTTCGGGCGTCGCTTTTGCCTTCATCAAGGCGACCGAGGGCAAGGATAGGTTCGACCCGCGCTTCAATGAATACTGGCAGCGCGCCCGCGCCGTCAGCATCCCCCATGCGCCCTATCACTTCTATTATTTCTGCTCGTCGGCCGACGAGCAGGCCGACTGGTTTATCCAGAACGTCCCGCGCGAATCGATGCGCCTGCCCCCGGTCCTGGACGTCGAGTGGAACGGCGAATCGAAGACCTGCCGCTTCCGCCCGGACCCGGCGACCGTGCGCGCTCAGATGCAGCGCTTCATGGACCGCCTCGAAGCCTATTACGGCAAGCGGCCGATCATCTATACATCGGTCGATTTCCACCGCGACAATCTGCAGGGTTATTTCCAGGACTATCACTTCTGGGTCCGCTCGGTGGCCGCGCACCCGGAAGTTACCTATGCCGACCGCCGCTGGGCCTTCTGGCAGTACACGTCGACCGGCGTGATTCCCGGCATCAAGGGCCCCGCGGACATCAATGTGTTTGCGGGCTCGTCAAAGAACTGGGCCAACTGGGTGGCATCCGTTTCTAAGGACAGAAATTCTTAGTAACGTCCGCCGATCTTTCTTGCTTCCGTCACATTCATCTGTGAAAGCAACGGACATATTTCGGGTATAAGGACGATCTCATGCACCGCTCGCTCGCAAGCCGCTCTGCACTTGCTCTTTTGTTTGCAATCACCGCGGCAACCACGGCATTGGCTCAGCAGCAGGCAATGGCTCCGGCGGCCTCCCCTCCACCGGCCGCAACGCCTCAGGCTCCTCCCGTGGCTTGCGCCGGCGCCCTTGCCGAATTTCTGGCTGGCGTGAAGGCCGATGCGATCGCCGCCGGCGCCTCCGCCGAAGCTGCCGACAAGGCGCTCGCCGGCGCGCAGATCGATCCCAAGGTTCTGAGCAGCGACCACGCGCACGTCTTCGTCAAGCAGACCTTCCTTGAGTTTACGCAGCGCACCTTCAGCCAGGCCCGTCTCGATATTGGCCGTCAGAAGCTGAAACAGTTCGCAGACGTCTTCGCCAGAGCCGAGCAGGACTATGGCGT
>NZ_JABEPH010000531.1:0-2964 GCF_013004495.1 Rhizobium sp. SEMIA 4085 | reverse complement strand
CCATTTTGTTTTCCCAAGTTCACCGTCCTACGCCGCCGCCCGACTCCCGGCAGACGCCTATCTTAGCCTGCCCGCCGGGGCGCGGTGAGTGCTGATGGGCCACCCGTTCGGCGGCGCAGGGGTGTGGGCCGTCGCGAGGAACATTCCTGAAGTGCGCGCCGTTGCCACGATCGGTGCGCCAGCCGATGTCGGCCACGTGTTGAAGAATTTCGGGACGAGCCTCGAGGAAATCGAAAAAAGTGGTGTAGCCGAAGTGGATCTTGCCGGGCGTACGTTCCTTCTCAGCAAGCAATTTGTCGAGGACGCGCGTGCACACCGTCTCAAGGATGCGGTTGCGAGCCTGAAAAAGCCGCTCCTCATCCTTCACGCGCCGCTGGATGAGACGGTCGGAATAGAAAACGCCAACGAAATCTTC
This sequence comes from Rhizobium sp. SEMIA 4085, assembly GCF_013004495.1. Classification (NCBI taxonomy): domain Bacteria; kingdom Pseudomonadati; phylum Pseudomonadota; class Alphaproteobacteria; order Hyphomicrobiales; family Rhizobiaceae; genus Rhizobium; species Rhizobium sp. SEMIA 4085. Next base: position 2,549 of record NZ_JABEPH010000531.1, on the reverse strand, counting down.
CTCGCGGCCAGACATCCCAAGAGCTTCATCTCGCTGGACAAGGCCGACCACCTGCTCACTGACATTGAGGACGCAGCCTTCGCCGGAAGGGTCATATCGGGATGGCTGCCCCGTTATCTTGCCGCCGACACGCCGCAGGGCACGGGGGTGATCGAACATGTCCGCGTGACGGAAACGGGCGAAGGCAAGTTCCAGAATTCGGTTCAGGCGGGCAGCCACCGGCTTTTCGCAGATGAACCCGGAAACCTGGGCGGGCTCGATACCGGGCCATCGCCCTATGATTTCCTGTCGATCGCACTTGGCGCCTGCACCTCGATGACGCTGCGTATCTATGCCGATCACAAGAAGCTGACGCTCGGGCGGATCGCCGTTGACGTCTCGCATGCAAAAATTCATGTCAAGGACTGCGAAGACTGCACCGAAGCGGAACGCCGCGGCAGCGGCAGGATAGATCGTTTCGAGCGCGTCATTTCCATCGATGGCGAGATCGGCGAGGAGCTTCGCAGCAAGATTGCTGAAATTGCCGACAAATGCCCGGTCCATCGCACGCTCGAAGCTGTGGCGAAGATAAAAACGATCGTGAAATAAGAAAGGTAGACAAGCGCCTCGCGGGCGCGCTTGGCTCTGGCGTCCGCCCGCGCGCGCCGTCACCATGGTGCTGCCTCCGCCCCCATTCTTCCTCTGGAGAGGGTTTAAGAAGGCACCGGTGCGGCTCGAGCCGTATGTGCTTGCGGGTGCTACAAGCAAAGGATCTGGGATTTCGCATCCACGCTTTCCAATGAAGTTCAGCCACCTGGAACAATGGGCACATCTGCGAGTTTGATTGCCACTTCACGAACGCGTGAAAAAAGGAAACTCCTATGACCGAACCCGTTTCATCCGTGGCGCACATTCATACGCGCGACGATAACCCCTACCTCAACGCAGCCTTCAACAAGGTCTCCTGGGGCGCCGTGTTCGCCGGCGTCGCAGTGGCACTTGTGGTTCAGATCCTGCTCAACCTCCTGGGTGCCGGCCTCGGCGCCGCCGTCATCGATCCCGCTTCGAGTGATAATCCGAGTGCGACAACGCTCTCGGTCAGCACGGCAATCTGGTTCGTCGTTAGCGGCCTCATCGCATCCTTTGCCGGCGGCTACATTGCCAGCCGGTTGTCCGGACGCCCCCTTCGTTCGACGGGATCTCTTCATGGCGTCACGTCGTGGGCCGTCACTACGCTCGTCGTCGTCTATCTTTTGACCACATCCGTCGGCGCTCTCGTCGGTGGCGTCTTCTCTGGTTTGGGCGGCATCGTCTCCAGCGCCGGATCCACGGTGGCCACAGCCGCCACGACTGCAGCGCCGGCACTTGCGACGGCCACCGATCCAATGGCTGGCGTCGAGCAGAGCATCCGCGACGCAAGTGGCGGCAACGATCCAGCAGCGCTGCGTGATGCCGCAGTCGCCTCCGTGCGCGCAGTTCTGACAGGCGACCAAACCAAGGCAGAAGAAGCACGCAATCGCGCTGCCGACGCCATCGCCCGAGCTCAGAACATTCCTGTCGATCAGGCCAAGCAGCAGGTCGCCCAGTACGAGCAGCAGTACAAGGACGCCGTTGCCCGGGCGAAGCAGCAGGCGACCGAGGCCGCCGAGACCGCAGCGACAGCGTTCTCGGCGGGCGCGATCCTGGCATTCATCGCTCTAGCCGTAGGTGCTATCGCGGCTTGGATCGGCGGCGCCGTCGGCACGACCCACGTCGTGCGGGACGAAGACGTCTACGTGACGCGCTGAATATTTAAGGCCCACGTAGACAAACCGCTCAACAGGGGCGACCCATTTGAAAGAGCGCTCTTGCGTGGGTTACTAAAACGGTCGTGGGGGGCCGAGCCCCTGCACGCTCCTTGCCCTGCGAATTTGGTCTGCACCTGGGATTTAAGGATCAGCTTCGCCTTGAGCGCCGTACCGGCCCGGCGCTTGCGAGTTCTGGAGTGCGGAACAGTTGGGTGCCGCTATCGTTATTGTTTGTTATGGAGGACGTCATGTCGAACGTTTCGAAGACAGGCACCGACGCGATCAACAATGCAACCAGCCCGACTACGTTTGGGCGTTCGGTCGAAAGCCAGGCGCAGATCGCTGACGCGGCCGCGCAGAGCGCGCCCGGCAGCGCTGGGGAACCACTCAGCATCTATCGTCTCGAACCGATCGCCGCACCGAACGATCCAAGATGGGCCAATTCTCCAGGACATGGAGTTGTCGTAGTGGCGGCAAGGACGCCAGGCGACGCACGGATCATCGCGGCGAGTCGCGAGCTGGACTTCATGGAGGTCGATGCCGCGCCTGCCGAAGACGTGACGACAGCTAATGCGAGTGCTTTCCGGGACGACAAGCTTTACACCGTGATCGAGATCGACCGTGATCGTACCGACGTTTCGCGCGGGATCCTGGATGGCGACGTCTCGGTCGATACGATCCGACCAGTGGAGCCGGACTGACGCGCTCCGATCCTCCCTCACTGAGATAAGCGGCCTTATCCTGTTCCGACAAAGTTGGTGAATACCTAATACCTTCCCGTAT
>NZ_JABEPH010000530.1:0-2973 GCF_013004495.1 Rhizobium sp. SEMIA 4085 | reverse complement strand
ACAAACAGAAAGAAAGAAGAAATAAAAAAAAAAGGTAAAAAAGAAAAAAAAAAACACGTAGAACAAGAAAGAAAAGGAAAAAAGGAGTACTGTGAGGTAAACGGAGAGCAGCACAAGAACAAAGAGACTTGGATAGCATTTGAGGAACCAAAAAAAGTCGCGGGAAAGGAGCAGAGAGTAGGAGTCGGTGTACCTGATATTCGGGCGGCGCTGCTGTCGCAATCTGCTGATGAAGGCAGGCAGATCGGGCGCGTTCCACCATAGATGCCGCCACACCCTTCTGCGAAGGTAGGCGATGAGAGATCGATCGTTCTTTTTCGAAAGTATATCCTCGATGAAGTCGAAAAAGATATCGACGCGTTCTTCCCCCGAAAGCGCACCGGACTTTATGGAGGAAATTACAATCGATGCCAGATCCCCGGCTTCTTCCGCTGGCATATGTCGCGCAAACGACCAAATGCGCATCGTCGTTTGGTAGGAGCGGCTCGCCTCCAAGAGAACGGCGAGGACCTTGCTGTCGCGGATCTTCCGCGACAGAAAATCCTGGAGGGAGGGATTTATGAAATTCAGGCGACCGTCGTGAACCGTGACAAAGGAGGAATTGATCTCCCGGATCGTATCTTCGAAAGCGCTGCCGCCGACCCGACCGACAAGAGCGAGCTTAAAGCCCTCCAAGGCCTGGTCGAAGAACGGCTCCAATTGATCGAATGGAACGCCGTAGCCTGTGATCCCTCCGAAATTGCCGGACACGAAAAGACAGAAGAGAAACGCCCTTGCAGTTTGGCTTATGTGAGCGGCGAATGCCTTTTCCCAGATTTTGTCCGGGTTTTTGAGCGTGGCCATGAACGCGCTCGGATAATTGCTTGGCGCAATGTCGCGAACGTGGGGGTGATCGGTCATCCATTCGATGAGCCGTGGCATGTAATTTGGATGATCAATGATAGGTCCGATACATCCCCTGTCGATCAGGGCCCGTACGGCCTTGTTGTCAATATCCGAATGATAGAGATGATTGTACAATATGAGGGCGCGCTCGCGCCTGCTATAGGCACTGAGATCCAAGACCAAGTCAGTCAACCTGACACGGTCATCGTCCAAAGCCTCGGACTTCATTCGGGCGGTCTGCAGGAAGTAGGAGCGGCTGGTCAGGATAAGGCGTTTGTCAGCCTCGAAGCGAACCCTCGAGAAGAATTTAACAAGCCTCCCCTCTTCAGTTCCCGAAAGGCTGCTTTCGAGACCGATATTCCCGAGAAAGTCGTCAAACAGAAAAATCTGCTTCGCGGCTGGATCAAGTGCTTTGAACCCTTCCTCGGGATTGAAGATCGACACGACCGCCCATCCCTCATGAAGGTATTCGGCAGCCAGGGCCTCGGACAATGTGGTTTTGCCCGCGCCCGGTGGTCCGGAAATGATCAGGACATGAAAATTATCGAGGATCGTCTTTGCGCGCCCGACAGCCCGCGTGGGGACGAAAGTCTTCAGGGTTCGCTTAATGTCGTGAAGTGTCGCTTCGGAGGCGGCAACGATGTGACTGTTGAGGAGATCACGCAGGACCGGGGCGCTTTGGATCCAGAGTTTGATATGGCGCCTTTCAACATCTCCGTGTTTTTGCAACAGTGCGTTTAGCTCGGTCTGACCCCAGATGTCGCCAACCGAAACCGAAGGGTGGTTGAGACACGCCTTGAGTCTGTCTTTTTGTTGGGGATTCAGCGGCTGAGACGTTATAAAAATGTATCGGGATGGCGTCAGGTTCGTCAGCTTTTTGCTTTCTTCTTTGGCAGCGTTTTCGAGATTTGCCCAACTGCTATTTCGGTAGTGTTTGACCTGAACAATGATCCGGCTGCCGTCTTGCTCATGCCGCCCGTCAATCCCCCAGTCGCGGCCCTCGGCAAAGGTTTCGAACGGAAGACCAAGTTCGGCTGCAGCCAAGTCGACGCAAAGCGCTTCAAACTCCACCGGTGAAAGGGTTTTGAAGTCATAATTTTGGGACATGTCGACGCTCCAATCCGACTTGTGAAAGCCTGACATCACTGATAAGAACAGTCAAACGCGCGCTGGGTCTCCGGGGAATCAACATGCCATACCGTCGGCCGGTAATAGCTACTCCGCTGCTTCGCGGAATGTGTCCTCCTCAAGCACCGTCGCGTCGCCCTCAAGATCATCGTTGTTATCCAGGTTTCCGGATCAGCTCGTTACCCGCAGGAGTGGCCCGGGCCCGACCATCGTGAGCCCGTATTTCCATCTTATCGGGGGCAACCAACCCCGCCAGCCATCATTCTTGAAAATGGATTGGGCAATCGCGCCGCGATTACCCCATGTGTGAGCAACCGGCGGAAACGCGAAGCTTTCATCTCTTTCGCCTCGACAACGAGCGTCGGCGTTTCGGCTACCGGCGACTGTCCGTCCTGCTTCGGCGGGAGGGAGGGCCGTCCGGGGTAGCTTTGCTCGCAACTCGGTCTCCGGCGGTCGGCAGGACCGATATCGTATCATCTTCCGATCGGCGGATATGATCTGGCAGGCCCGGCGTTCCGAAAGACCCATCACAGTCTTCAGATGCGCGACGGCGTCGCCCTTGGCGGCGGGCCCTACCATTAATGGGGTGGTGCGCCACGTCACCCCGTCGAGCTCCGAGGGCGGCAAACCGAAGGAGGTTGCAATGCCAAACCGCAATGTGCCGCGTCCACGGCCCCTTCCTCGCGATAGAGCCGATAGATGCGGTTGAGACTTTCCGTTCGCAAGCGGAAAGCCAGGCAGCGTGCTGCACGCGTGCACCGGTCCTCGGAAGCGACGGAGAACCAGTCCAACAGGTTCGCTTCCGACGGGACACACTGCTGCAGTTCTTTGAACGCGCGGCGCCCGCAATCGTGGGGATGGAATCGTGCGCCGGCTCTCAGTGGATTGCCAGGAAGATACAGGCACCAGGACATACGGTGCGCTCTATCCCTGCTCAACTCTTGAACCCCGACGTCCAAG
>NZ_JABEPH010000529.1:0-2976 GCF_013004495.1 Rhizobium sp. SEMIA 4085 | reverse complement strand
ATGGAGGCCCGCGACCATGCTCCTCGGATTGTCGGGCCCAGCCCCCCTCAAACAGGCCGGCGCAAGCGCCAGCCCGGCGACAACCCCCTCCACCGATAGAGCCGACGCAACCTCCGCCAGTGGTATGTGCGAAGTCACGCGGGCGTTCCAGACGCGCTCGAGAACATTGAATTCACGCGCCTTGCCAGTGAAACCGATGACGTCGGCAACGAAACGGATTTCGTCGTCGTAGCCCGAATAAGCGTAACGCATCGCCTTCTTGTTGAAGGGGGTAAAGCAGACTGCGTGCGCTCGGCCGCTGTCAGCAAGCTTCAGCGCCGTGCGGAAGTTCGTCGTGGCGAAAGTGCCGCCTGCAAGTGTCGCCTCGCCGCGTACCACGTCGGCAGGATTGAGATGAGCAAGGTCGATGAAGACGTGGCGATCCTTACCCGCCTGCTCGAAACTGTCGAGCGGCGCGCTGGCAAGGTTCAAGTCGAGGCCGGCTTCTTTTGCTCCGTCTTCGAGAATACGACGGTCACCGATCACGACCAGATGCGCCGCCTCGCGGATTTCGGGAAGGGCGATGATGCGCGCGGTGAGTTCGGGACTGATGCCGGCCGGATCACCCATCGCAAGGGCGATTACTGGACGCGTTTCGGTTGCGCCGTCTTTGATCATGAACCTCTCCACATGTTTCTCCTCGAGGAAGCAGATACACCGGTTTGGCATTCAATATCAAGAGTACTGCATGCTGTATGCAGAATATTTTATTGACTTGATCTCTGCGGAGTTTCATTAGGTGGCTTCAGCGAGCGCCCTCAAAATGGAGAATCAGCGTGATCCGGATGAACTCAGTCAACGTGGGTGCGGGTGATGTCAGCAGCGTTGCGCCGCTGCAGCGAACAGCCTTGCACGACACGCTTGTGAACCACCTGCGCGACATGATCATCGAGGGGAATCTCGCACCAGGAAGCCGTATCCATGAAGGCCAGCTCGGTGAGCAGCTTGGCGTTTCAAGGACCCCGTTGCGTGAGGCAATCAAGTATCTGGCGAGCGAAGGGCTCGTCGAGCTCGTCCCCAGTCGCGGAGCAGTCGTGAAGCGCTTCAGTGCTAAGGATGTGGAGGACATGCTGACGGTATTGCAATCAATGGAGGAGCTCGCCGGACGGCTCGCATGCGAGGTCGGCTCCGCCGAGGAAATCGCCCATGTTCGCGCCCTTCACGATGAGATGCTGGACAAATACAGGTCGGGCGACCGGCTGAACTACTACAAGCTCAACCAGGCGATCCATACGGCAATCGTCCAGATGGCGCACAACGCAACGCTCTCGAACATGCATACGACGTTGCAAACGAGGCTGAAGCGCATCCGTTTCGTCGGTCATGAAGGTCCTGAGAAATGGGCTGCCGCCGTTGCCGAGCATGAAGAGATGATCGTCGCCCTGGAACAGCGCAATCAGCCGGCATTGTCGGAGGCGCTTGGACGGCATCTGAAAAACGCCTGGGAGCGCGTCAAGGACGGTGTGTGAGCCACGTTTGCCGGCGCAACGGGGCAGCCCACTCGATACTGCCACGCGGCATTGCGGACAACATCAACCGATCGTTGGGGCGGCCCGATGCGCTGGAAGTGTCACGACGAAGCAGGCGCCGCCGCCCGAGGGGGATTCGTAACGGACCGCACCGCCATGGCGTTCGGCGATCTGGCGCACCAGCGCCAATCCCAAGCCCCAGCCGCCCGTGACCTCGCTTCGTCCCGAGGGCCGGTAAAACGGCTCGAAAACGCGGACATTCTCACTATCCGGTATGCCCGGACCCTCGTCACGGATTTCGAGTTCCACCGTACTGTCTACCTGCGCAACACTGGCCGTGACGGGAGGGACGCCGTGGCGCAACGCGTTCTGCATGAGATTGCGCACGAGCCTGCCGAGCAGGCGCGCATCGCCCATGACAGCCGCGGGCGTGCCAAAGACCTCGACGCCGTGGCGCGCCCCTTCTTCCGAGACAAGAGCCAAGAGGTCGATCGACTCGGGCGCATCGAGCTTTTGGACATGGTCGAGCCTGCTCGCCAGCAGAATCTCCTCGACGAGCGTGTCCAGTTCGGCCAGATTGCGCACGATCTCCTCCTTGCGGTTCTCGTCCGGCGCCTGCTCATAGAGATCGATCGCCATGCGAAGGCGCGCAAGCGGCGAGCGCAATTCGTGGCTGGCATTGGCGAGCAGAGCGCGGTTCGACGTGATCAATCGCTCGACATGATCGGCGGCCGTGTTGAAACTCTTCGCGACCGCCGCGACCTCATCGCTGCCGTCCGCTGGTACACGCGCCACGAAGTCACCCCTCCCCCAGGCATCCACGCCCCTGCGTAGCCGCTCCAATCGGCTGGTGAGGTGGCGCACCACCGGATAGGCGGCAAGCCCAATGACGCCGGCGATCAACGCCAAATAGGTTAGCGGATTGCGGGCGGACGGACGGAACGGCCGCGCCATGCGCGCTGCCACCACGCGCCCGTCAGGCAACTCCGTCACCATGGTGTGAAAGCTGCCTCTGGCGTGGCGCCAGCGACCCTCGCGAACGTCGGGCGGGAGCGGCTGGCCGGCGCTCGCGATCAGCCTACCGCGCGGATCGTAAACTGCAATGTCGGCGTCGAATGCGCGTGAAAACCGCTCCAGCGTCGCCTTAATCGACTGCAGGTCCATGTCGGGCGGAATCAGTGCGGCGACGAACCGCGCGCGTTGGCTCTGCCAGCTGGACTCCTCCTCTCCCTGCCCCAGCCACACGAAGGCCGCACTGGCGAGCGCGACCGCTGCAAGGCTCGCCAGCAGCGTCAGGTAGATTTTCAGGAAAAGCCGGCTGCGCATCGCTATCTCTCTTCGTCCTGGAAACGGGCGAAGACATAGCCGGCGCCGCGTACGGTGATAATGCGCCTCGGATGCTTGGGATTGCTTTCGATCGCCGCCCTGATGCGCGATATATGGACGTCGATCGAGCGGTCGAACGCAT